>CAYVVK010000083.1:0-14149 GCA_964454855.1 uncultured Phaeodactylibacter sp.
ATAAGGCAAGCCATGCTCTTCCACATACTGCTCCACCTGCTCCCGGGTGGCGAACAGCAGGGGGCGGATGATGAGCCCGTTATGTGCGGGGATGCCATGCAGGCCGTGTATGCCGCACCCTTTGGCGAGGTTGTAGAAGAGGGTTTCGATGGAGTCGTTGAGGTGATGGGCCGTCGCGATGTGGGTATATCCTTCGCTGCGGCGCAAGTCCTCCAGCCATTTGTAGCGCAGGGACCGGGCTGCCATTTGTACGGATGCATCGCTTTCCGCGGCGGCTTTCTGGGTATCGAAGGTAGTAGTGAATACCGGCAGCTCCCATTCCTCTGCCAGGCGGCGTACGAAGCGTTCATCTTCATCTGAAGCTTCTCCCCGCAGCTGAAAGTTGCAATGGGCGATGCCCACCGGCCAGGCCGACTCCCGGAACAGATGGGCCATGGCCACAGAGTCGGCGCCACCGCTTACGGCCAGCAGCACCCTGCTTTTGTCATTCAGTAGTGATTCGCTTTCCAGAAATTGGGTGAAATCCTGCTTCATAGTGTCTAAACTCTTGCCTGGCCTTCGTAGTGCCTGCGGATAAGGGCCTGGGTCTCCTCCAGAGATTTGAATACGTCAAAGGTGGTGCCCTGGGTCCGCATAGCCCCCAGGGCATTGGCATACTGCGCGGCACGGATGTAATCCTTGCGATCCTGCAACAGGCCGAAGGCCAGGCCGCCGGCAAAGGAATCGCCACAGCCTGTGGTGTCGATGACCTCATCCACCGGCACAGAAGGAACGAATTCCGCCTTGAAGTGGCCCTGAGGCATGGAGTATACCATGCACCCTCTGGCATCGAGGGTAATGACCACGGCCTTGACCCCGCGTTCCAGCACGTAGTGGGCAAAATCGGCCATTTCCTCCTCCGACAGGTCCTGGTAGTCTTTAGTTAATTCCTCCGGCTCGTATTCCTTTTTGAACCAGCAGCAGCCGGCCTCTTCGATGTTCATCTTCAGAATGTCGATGTAGGGCAGCCAGAGGTCTCTTTCTATCCAAAAGCGCCGCAGGCGGTCGCCGGTAGTAGTAACGGTAGTAGTCGGCCCGTGGGCATCGAAAATGGTAAGGGCGCCTTCTTTCCGGTGGGCCTTGATGTACTGCAGGGTTTCCAGGGGCACTTCGTAGTCGGAAATGGGCACGCAAACGAAGAGGTCACAGCCCATCATCGGCACGACATCCTCAGGGCGAATGGGAGGCATAAATGCCGTTTGTTTTTCCAGCCTGTTATTCTGGTCTACAAAACGCAGTTCTATGACATCCCCCTGGTCGAGGTGGGCGTATATGCCCTTTATGTCGATATTTCCATACCTGCCCATCAGCTGGTGGATGCTCTGCTCATCTTTTTTACGGACATGGGTGGCCGGATATACGATGCCCTGGCCTTCCATTAATTTAGCCAGCGCAATGGTGGGATGGGCCACACAACCGTATTTAACGATGACTTTGCCTTTATTGGTGGTAATGTGGTCATAGGGAATAGGCCCCAGTACAGCGATCTTGGAATTCATACTACCGGTTCTGTTTTATAATCTCCGGTAATATAACAATTTCTCTTTTGTTGAGTGCATCGATCCACGAAGGCCGGCGACAGTTCAGGAAATGGCCGGATTTTGCTTTCTCCGCATGACCGGCACATCCTTGACCACCATCTGTACGGTGGTGTCTTTAATGCGTTCTTCCTGCAGCACGATCTTGCCCCGGCGGAGGTTGTCCAGCACATCCTGCTGGGGGTGCCGCACGGTGATCATTTCCAGCCCGCGGTCCAGCATCACTTTGAACTTATCGCTGATGCGCTGGGCAAAACGGTCTGCCTTATCATCAATATCGTTGATGCAGAGGCTAAAGCTGATGGCGGAGTTCTGCATCATATTGACCTGTATGCGCAGGTCGGCAATGATGTTGAACAGGTAGCTGATGTGGTGCTCCGCCACAAAGGAAAAATCCCGGGTGCTGATCTGCAGCAGGGCCTGGTTGCGTTCGATGGCCACCATGGGCGGGTAATTATCTTCCACCTCGTCGGAGATGAGCGTTCCCTCACCCAGCGGGTCAATGAAAGACTTTACGTAGAGTGGGATACTTTTGTTTTGCAGGGGCTTGATGGTTTTGGGGTGAATGACCTTGGCGCCGTAGTAAGTCATCTCGATGGCTTCCTTGTACGACAGGCGTTCCAGCTTCACCACATTTTCGAATACGCGCGGATCGGCAGTGAGCACACCGGGCACGTCCTTCCAGATGGTCATATCCAGGGCATCGAGGCAGAAAGAGAAGATGGCGGCCGTGTAGTCAGAGCCTTCCCTGCCCAGGGTGGTCGTAAAGTTTTCCGTGGTGCTTCCGATAAAGCCCTGTGTAATGACAAAGCCATCCTTGTCCAGCATGGGTTTTACGATACGGCCGGCCCGTTCCATGGTGGCCTCCCATTGTACCCAGCCTTCGCGGAAGATATCGTCGGTGAGAATAATGTCTCTGGCATCGAGCCATTGGGTGGGCAGGCCTACCTTACTGAGATAAGCACCGACGATACGGGAGGAGACGACTTCCCCTATGGACACGATCTGGTCGTACATGTAATCGTAGTTGTCATGAGGCTCTTCTTCGAGCACCCATTCGACTTCCACAAAAGCATCGTTGACGGAGGCAAAGACGTCATCCTCTTTGTCGAACAATTCGTCCATGATCCGATAATGCTGAGCTTTGATGTCATTGAGGATATTGAAGGCCTCTCCCGTCCGGGCAGCATGAGCGCCGACGACGGTTTCCAGGGCATTGGTGGTTTTGCCCATGGCGGAAACGACCACGAGCAGGCGCTCGCTTTTATAATTCTGAAGAATATCGGCTACGTTCTTTACCGCGCTGGCGTCCTTCAGGGAAGAGCCGCCAAACTTGAACACTTTAATTGGGCGCTTCATGGACTGTGATATTTATTTAATTCGGGATTTTGACATACAAAAGCCCGCAAGGTAACGATTTGTTCAGAAAAAAAATTGCAGGAATAAAAAGCCCCTCCGAAGGATTTCCGGAGGGGCCTTTTCTTTAGGAATTCGGGAGAACTCCTCAGTTGTTGTTGGCGTCGAAATAAGGCTCTTCGAGTTTTTCGCCGGCCTGTACTTTTTCCAGGCGCTCTTTAAACTTGTTGGACATCTCCAGGTTGTCCTTGCGCGCGTAGATCTCTTTAAGGGCGATCAGCGTATTGAGGTCGTTCGGGGCCAGTGCCTCAGCTTTCTGGAAGTAAGGCAGCGCCTTGTCGAACTGTTCGAAGATCTGCTCCTTGAGCTTTTCGTACTTGGCCAGGCCTTCTTTGGAGTAGTCGTCAGCGTACTTATTAAGCTCCAGGGTCATGGAAGCGGCTTTGTTGTAGTAAAGGGCGCCGATGCTGTAAACGGCATCTGCGAACTTTGGGTCTATTTCCAAAGCCTGGTTGTAATAATTCAGTGCCTTGTCGAAGTACTCCTGAGCCTTTTCTTCATTGCCCGCCTTGGATTCGCGCTGGTAGAGGTTGTCGTACACGTTGCCCATGGTAGAATACAGCGATACGTTTTCCGGCTCTTTCTCGATGGCCAGCTCCAGTTTGGTGATCAGTTCATCCAGCTTGTTGATGCGCAGGAAGTGGTTGATCTCGGCAAAGAGCAGGGAGATGTCATCCGGAAACTGCTTACGGCCCTCTTCGAGGTAGGCATAAGCAGCGTTGATGTCATTCTCCGCTTCTATTTTATAGAGCGCTTCGTAAATGGCAGGCTTGTCAAAACCGGCCTTATAGAGCTTCTTGAAGTAATCAGCAGCGGCATCCGCCTGGTTGGCGTTCAGCGCAGCCAGGCCCGTGATGTACATCTGGTTGTTAAAATCTTCCTCGGTATCCAGGGCGCTTTCATAATTTTCTTTCTTGAGTACATCGTGGGCTTTGATGACGCTCCTGAAATTTTCGAAGGCTCCCTGATAATCTCCGGACTCGAACTTAAAAATACCAAGGTTGCTAAGGTTGCCCTGTGCCTTTTGCAGGCCTTCCATGGCATCTTTAGTCTCGTACTTCTTTTCCGCCAGCTCATAGGCTTTCATGAAAGATTCATATGCCTCGTGTGCGGGATCATCCACCTGGGGAAGAGAAGTTTCATCGCCCACCCCCAACTGGCGGATAGCCGTAAGCTGATTGGCCACTTCGTTGAAGATCTGGCCCTTGGTTACCCAGGCGCCGGCATCTTTGGCCGTTTCGGGGTCTGCCACCGCATCCTTGATCTCAGCAACAGCTTCTTTCAGTTTTTCCTTATTATTGGCGGGGTCAAGATTGAATGACCCCAGTGCCCGGTTGGCTTGCCGGAGGGATTTCTTCCCATCCTGAGCACCAACAGCGGTAACTAACATTATGGCCATCAGGCCTAGAATCAGTTTTTTCATAGTGGATTCTATTTATTTTTAGTTTTATGCAAATCTAGTCTTTTGACGTTTTAATACCACAATTGGGTATTTAGAAAATGTTAAAGTTCGGCAGGCGGCCTATTCTTCTTCCTGGCTGCCGTCCTGGTTCAAACCTTCCACTTCCTCCTCTTCCGACTCACGGATGACGGCCACATCGGCGATCTCATCTTCGGCGTCCAGGCGGATCAGGCGCACGCCCTGGGTGGCACGGCCCATCACTCTGGTGTCGCTGACCGCCATGCGGATGACGATGCCCGAGCGGTTGGTGATCATCAGGTCCTCATCTTCCCGAACGGCCTTAATGGATACCAGGCCGCCGGTTTTTGCTGTGACCTGCATGGTTTTCACTCCTTTCCCGCCGCGGTTGATCAGGCGGTATTCAGAGAATTGCGTGCGTTTGCCCATGCCTTTTTCGGAAATGACCATGATGGCCTGTTCCTCATCCTGGGGGTCGATACACACCATGCCTATCACTACGTCCTTGCCATCATCATTGAGCCTGATCCCTCTTACCCCTGCGGCGGTACGGCCCATCGGGCGGACATCAGATTCCTTGAAGCGAATGGCCATACCGTTGCGGCTGCCAAGAAAGATCTCGCTTCGGCCGTCGGTCAGGCGGGCTTCCAGTAACTGGTCGCCCTCGTTGATCGTGATGGCGTTGATGCCGCCGGCGCGGGGCCGGGAATAGGCTTCCACCGCCGTCTTTTTCACCAGGCCGCGCTTGGTGGCAAAGAGGATATAGTGGTTGTTGAAAAATTCCTCGTCGGTCAGGTCTTTAATAATAATATAGGCCTTGACATTATCTTCTTTGGGAATGGAAAGGATATTCTGGATCACCCGCCCGCTGGAATTTTTTGCTGCTTCCGGTATCTCATATACCCTCAGCCAGTGGCATTTTCCATTTTCTGTAAATAAAAGCAGATAATTGTGGGTAGTGGCGACGAAGAGGTGCTCGATGAAATCCGCATCTCTCGTCTTACTGCCCCGTGAGCCTCTTCCCCCTCTGCCTTGTTTGCGGTATTCGGTAATGGGCGTGCGCTTGATATACCCCAGATGGGAGATGGTCACGACGACTTCCTCATCCGGGATCATGTCTTCGATACTGATCTCACTGTCGGAGAAGCTGATCTCGGTGCGGCGTTCATCGCCGTACTTTTCCTTTACTTCGAGCAGCTCTTCCTTTACGATCTCTCGTTGCAGGCCTTCACTTTCCAGGATGGCCTTGAGGTGGTTGATGCGCTCTTGTATTTCGTCGTACTCACTGCGCACCTTATCGCGTTCCAGGCCGGTGAGTTTTTGCAGGCGCATATCGAGGATGGCGCGAGCCTGCCCTTCGGAAAGCACCTGCTCGGGTTCGCGGGGGTAATCCTCTGTATCGGCCTCCTCGATGAGGGAGCGGAACTTATTCCAGAAGGCTTCTTTGTCATCGATGAAGTCGCCGCGCATCAGGCCTTCCCTGGCCTCTTCCGGGGTGCTGGAAGCGCGGATCAGCGTAATGACATCGTCGAGATAATCCAGGGCGATGAGCAAGCCGACCAGGATATGGGCGCGGGAGATGGCCTTTTTCAGGTCGTACCGCGTACGCCGGATGATCACCTCGATGCGGAATTTGATGAATTCCTGTATGAGTTCCTTGAGGTTCAGGATGCGGGGCCTGCCATTGACCAGTGCTACATTATTGACTCCATAGGAAGACTGTAGCGGCGTGAATTTGTAGAATTGGCTCAACACCACATTGGCCATGGCGTCGCGTTTGATCTCGACGACGATGCGCAGGCCATCCCGGTCCGATTCATCCCGGATATCCGAAACGCCGAGGATCTTCTTATCGTTGACCAGCTCTGCCATTTTAGCGACCAGGGAGGCCTTATTGACCTGATAGGGTATCTCGGTAATGATTATCGTTTCCCGTCCGGAATCAGTAGTTTCAATATTGGCTTTCGCGCGCACCACCACGCGGCCTCTTCCCGTCTCGAAACCTTCCTTAACGCCCTTATATCCGTAAATGATACCGCCGGTGGGGAAATCAGGAGCTTTAATATACTGGATAAGCTCGTCGATGGTGATGTCCGGGTTAAAAAGCATGGCCACGATGCCGTCTACCACCTCAGAGAGGTTGTGCGGCATCATATTGGTTGCCATACCTACGGCAATACCGGATGCACCATTGATGAGGAGGTTGGGCACCCTGGAAGGCAAAACCGTAGGCTCGGTGAGGGAATCATCAAAATTGAGGGCAAAATCTGCCGTTTCCTTGTTGATATCCGCCAGCAGGTCATCGGAAATGCGGCGGAGGCGGGCCTCCGTGTAACGCATGGCCGCGGGGCTGTCTCCATCCATGGAGCCGAAGTTGCCCTGGCCATCGACCAGGGGGTAACGCAGAGACCAATGCTGCGCCATGCGGACCATGGTGTCATATACCGAGGAGTCGCCATGGGGGTGGTACTTACCCAGCACTTCACCGACGATACGCGCGGATTTCTTGTGCCCTTTGTTGTAGGTTAGCCCCAGGTCTGACATTCCGTAGAGGACGCGGCGGTGTACCGGCTTCAGGCCGTCACGCACATCGGGTAAAGCCCGGGAGACGATGACCGACATCGAGTAATCGATGTAGGCCGATTTCATCTGATCCTCGATGTTAACGGGGATTATTCGCTGTTTCAAAGACATTTACGCAATTTGTGCTTTAGTAATCTTCCCTATCAAATTTTCTTTCTGAAAGCCTTGTAAAAAGACAGGCAAAGATAAGAAAAAAGTGTCAATTAAGGGGCATAAGGAAGAGAACTTCTGCGGCTAATTTTCCGAAAGGCTAACCGGTTTTGAAATCCCTTATTGACATAAAAACAACAGATACAGCTGGAATGTTGGATGCCCGCTTCCCTTGAGAAAAGCGGGGGATTTTGCCATTTTATGGCCGTTGCCCTGAAGGGAAAGCCTATATTTGCAAAAAAACATACCATGCCGCAGGAAGTAAAGCCATACAACGAACCGGATAGCAAAAAAACGCAGGTCTCCAGGATGTTCGGCCGCATTGCTCCCTATTACGACCTGCTGAACCGCCTGCTTTCACTGGGCATTGACACCATCTGGAGAAAACGGGCCATCCAACAGCTCCAGGGCCGGCAGGTGGGCCAGCTGCTCGACCTGGCTACCGGCACGGCCGATGTAGCACTGGAAGCCGCCCGCCAGTTGCCAGCCGCCCGCATCACAGGCGTCGACATCTCTAATGAAATGCTGGACATCGGCAGGGAAAAGATCCGCCGCAAAGGGCTGCAGGAAACCATCGAGCTGGTTTACGGAGATGCGGAGAATTTGCCTTTTCCGGACAATACGTTCGATGCCCTTACCGTTGCTTTTGGTGTACGCAATTATGAGAACCTGGACAAAGGCCTGGCGGAAATGCGGCGGGTGCTGAAAGAGGGCGGCAAACTGGTGGTCCTGGAGTTTTCCAGGCCCCGAACCTTCCCTTTCAAGCAGCTGTACAACGCTTACTTTCGCCATATCCTGCCACTCATCGGCAGGCTAACCTCCAGAGACCCCAAGGCGTACCGGTATTTGTATGAATCTGTACAAGCCTTTCCGGACGGCGAGCACTTTTTAACCATTTTGGAAAAAGCCGGGTATAAATCGAACCAATGCATACCATTAACACTAGGGATCTGTTCCATCTATACGGGGGAAAAATAATCCTGATGCTCTTCCTGGCCATGGCCATCAGCCAGCTTAGCTTTGCGCAGAATGGCGGAAGAGGGAACTACAACTTTTTTGACTTCCAGCAGAAGCCTTATTATTTCGGCATTAC
Source organism: uncultured Phaeodactylibacter sp. (assembly GCA_964454855.1). Classification (GTDB taxonomy): domain Bacteria; phylum Bacteroidota; class Bacteroidia; order Chitinophagales; family Saprospiraceae; genus CAYVVK01. The sequence continues at coordinate 8,240 of CAYVVK010000083.1, forward strand.
CCTGGGCTACAACACTTCCACCTTCAAGCCCTTCCGGTCCTCCAATTTTCTGGAGAGCGACAGCATTCGGAGCATCGAGTCGGTCAATGGCCCGGGCTTCAACCTGGGCATCGTCACCAACCTGAAAATGGGAGACAACTTCGACTTCCGCTTCCTCCCTACCCTCTCCTTTGCCGAACGCAACATACAGTACAACCGCGCCGGCAGGCTGGCCAACTTCAGCCAGCGCAAGGTGGAATCCGTACTGGTGGAAATGCCCTTTCACATCCGCTATAAGTCCGCGCCCTACAACGACTTTCGCCTTTTCGTCATCGCCGGGGTAAAGTACGCCTTCGATGTGGCCAGCGATTCGCGGAGCCGGCAGGCGGAAACCCTGGTGAAGATCTCCCCCAACGATTTCTCGCTGGAGTACGGGGCAGGCATACAGTTCTTCTTCCCCTTCTTCATCTTCTCCCCGGAGCTAAAGGTCTCCCACGGGCTGGGCAACACGCTCATTTTCAACGAGAACCTGGAGGAATCTACGGTGCTGGAGAAACTTTTGTCCCGAACCTTCACCATCTCGCTTCACTTTGAAGGCTGATCCGGCGGCAGTTGGAGGAACTGCTTATCTACTTCCTTGATGATATCGGGAAAAAAAATGTTGAACTCTTCGTTGAGCGGGCCGAAATCCCGGATGAGGCTGTCCAGGGCGCCATTCAGGTATTTTGGGCGGCTCACCCGCTGTTTAAGCCGGCGAAAGGCATCGGCAATGCCGTTGTGGGAGGCGTAGGATTTGAGCCAGTCGTCGGCTATCATATGCGGCAAATGTTTCTTCAGGCCTTCCGGCATGATCTCCATGTGCCGGCCCAGCACTTCATAGACCTCCTGAGTAAATGCATCCAGGGACTGGCTGGAATAGCGGCGCCAGTTGAAAGCGAGCAGGTAATCATAGAAGATATCGATGACGACGGGCGCGTATTTGCTGTGGTCACTGTACAGCCTTCTCACTCCTTTAAGCACTTCCGGATGATTATCCGTATAGCTGTCGATCATACGGTGCAGGCGCACTCCTTCCTGTATCGGCTCCGGGTATTGCCGCATCCTCCTGTTGCCGATGTAATCCGCCAGGAAATTGCCGACCAGCAATTTCTCCCGGCCCTGAGAAAGAAAAAAGTGCGCCAAAAAATTCATGCTACAACCCAAGGGATGATCCCCGATTTATTCAATAATACAAAGCAATTCTCTTTTTAGTTGCGTTTACGTAATTGTGTTATCTTTGCGGCGCAAAAAAATAACCAGAATACAAACAGTAAGAAATATATGGGACTGAAATGTGGGATCGTCGGCCTGCCGAATGTAGGTAAATCCACCCTCTTCAACGCGCTGACCTCCGCCAAGGCATTGGCAGCCAATTATCCATTTGCCACCAAGGACCCCAATATCGGGATAATCACGGTACCCGACGAACGCCTTGACAAGCTGGCCGTGCTGGTCAACCCCCAGAAAGTACTGCCCACGACCATCGAGATCGTGGATATTGCCGGCCTGATCAAAGGCGCCAGTAAGGGCGAAGGCCTGGGCAACCAGTTTCTGGCCAACATCCGGGAAGTGGACGCCATCGTGCACGTGGTGCGCTGCTTTGACGACGCCAATGTAGTGCATGTAGACGGCAGCGTAGACCCGGTGCGCGACAAGGAAGTGATCGATACCGAGCTGATGTTCAAAGACCTGGAAACCGCCGAAAAGCGGCTGGACCGCCTGAAAAAACAGGCCAAGAGCGGTAAGAAGGAAGACCAGAAGCCGGTAGCTGTGGCCGAGAAGATCAAAAACCACCTGGAAGAGGGCAAGCCTGCCCGCTCTCTTGTACTGGATGAAGAAGGCCAGGCCCTGCTCGCAGACATGTTCCTGCTTTCCGCCAAGCCGGTACTGTACGTCTGCAATGTGGATGAGGAATCGGTCCATGAAGGCAATGAATATACCCAGGCTTTCAAGAAAGCGGTAGCGGATGAACCCGCCGAAATCATTCTGATCAGTGCCGAGATAGAGGCCGAGATCGCTCAGCTGGAAAGCCGTGAGGAACGCCAGGAATTCCTGGAAGAGATGGGGCTGAAAGAGCCGGGTGTCAACAAACTCATCCGCGCCAGCTACAAGTTGCTCAAGCTGATCACCTATTTCACCGCCGGAGAGAAAGAAGTGCGCGCCTGGACCATAGAGGAAGGATGGAAGGCCCCGCAGGCCGCGGGAGTCATCCATACGGATTTCGAGAAAGGCTTTATCCGCGCCGAGGTCATCAAATACAATGACTATGTGGCGCTGGGCTCCGAGCAGGCGGTGAAGGAAGCCGGTAAAATGGCGGTGGAAGGCAAAGAATACGTGGTGCACGACGGCGATGTCATGCACTTCCGTTTCAATGTATAAACCTTCGGTGGGGCTATTCGTTCCAACTCAAAACCAACGAATGGATAAGTACTTTATCGTCAACAAGCCCTACGGGGTACTGAGCCAGTTTACCAAAGAGCATCCCAGCCACCGCACCCTGGCGGGCCTTCACCATTTCCCCAAAGACGTATATCCTGTGGGGCGGCTGGATAAAGACAGCGAGGGCTTGTTGGTGCTTACCAATGACAAAAAGCTCAATCATTTTCTGCTCAACCCTGCCTACGAACACCAGCGCACCTATGTGGTGCAGGTAGAAGGCGAACCCACCAAAGAAGCCTTGCAGCAATTGCAGAAAGGCGTCAGGGTCAGGATAGACAAAAAAGACTATACCACCCTGCCCGCCCGGGTGCGCCTGCTGCCCAAAGCCCCGGATGTACCCGAGCGGGAGCCTCCGGTGCGCTTCCGGAAGGCCGTACCGGACTCCTGGCTGGAAATCGAACTGAAGGAGGGCAAGAACCGGCAGGTGCGCCGCATGTGCGCCAAGGTGGGGTTTCCGGTGCTGCGGCTCATCCGCACCAGAATTGAAAGCCTGGAGTTGAAGGGTATGAAAGCGGGGGAAGTCCGGGAAATGGAAAAAGATAAGATCTATATCCTCCTGCGGATGAGGGTTTGAGCACCGGTGTCACACATTCCCGGGCAGCCCGGCTCAGGCTACCTTTTACCTTTTACTTTTGACTTTTACCTTTTACCTTTTACCTTTTACCTTTTACCTTTTACCTTTTACCTTTTACCTTTCTAATACCGCCATTCATCCAGGTGTTTGGCAAAAATCTTAGCCAGGTTTTCGGCATCATCGATACCGCGGTGGTGTATACCGGTAAATTCAAACCCTTCGAACTTGACAGCCGATTTCAGTCCCCGCGGCCGCTTGAGCCTTTTGATCTCCTGATACTGCCGCTTCACATTGATGTGAGGTTCCAGCCATTCGTATTCCAGGCCATGCAGCTTACAATCCTGGACGAGCTGTTTTTTGTCAAAGTTGCCCCATGAGCAGAGCAGGTAATCTTCCTCGAAGACTTCCCCCCAGTCCTGAAACTCCTCGATCACTACCGGAAACTCATTGGCGCGGTCGATATACTCCTGGGGAATGGAAGTGAGCTCCCGGCAAAACAGGGAGAGGTTGGGATTGAGAATGGGCTTTACAAACTTATTGAATGAGCCTGTCACCTCACCATACCGGTTGAGCATGATGGCGCCGATCTCTATCACCTCCTGGATCTTTGAAGGCGGCCGCCCTTCCCAGCAGGTTGCTTCCAGGTCTAGTACTATAAAATTCAATCTCTCCGGGTTTTTTAAAATTTAAACGCTTGGGCCACGCTGGCTGATCAGCAACTGCTTCAATTCGGTAATTTCGTCCTGCAGCTTATCTATTTTGGCCTCTAAAGCGTCGGTATTGTCCATCGTCATCTCATCCACAAAGACAGCATTGGCGAGAGACATGCCGAAAATGCCTCCGACGAGCACGATAATTACAAAATAAAAACGGGTTATGCCAATTATAAAGCTACTTCCGAAAATTGCGCTGCCCGTGCCGTTCTCCTGCAGGCGGACAGCTATGGTGGAGGGAATGTCATACCAGCCTTCTATGGTGAACATCTGAAAGATCGAATAGGATGATATCAGCGGGTCGCCGAAGTATTCCGGGGCCACTCCTGCGTAGAAATGGCAGGTGAACAGGGCCACCAGCAGATTGAAAAATACCAGGGCAAGCAGGATGAACAGAGAAGCCCGCAGCGCCCTGCCCAGGCCGGCGATGATCTTTCCGAGATGAGGCACAAAACGGATAAAGCGGATCAGGCGGAAGAGCCGGAACAGGCGCAGGATGATCAGCAGGGAGGTATCGGGTATATCAATGAAATTGATCAGCAGAGAAGGCAGGCTGAGCATGACGATGGTAAAATCGAAACGGTTCCAGCTACTGCTGAAGTATTTGCTCGGTTTCAGCACGTATATCTTCACGATAGCTTCCGCCAGAAAAAACAGGATGAAGAGATGGTCGATGGCTTCCAGAAATTGGTTCTGGCGATAAGCAGGAAAGTAAAGCGTGAAAAGGATGATGGCGTTGATCAGGATGGCCATCATGATATTTCGCTCCGAAAGGAATAATTTTTTCAACATAGTACGGGCATTGCTTTCACACCACCTCCATGGCGTATTTTTTCCAATTGACTACTTTTTCCAGGCCGTAGTTGTCGAGCCGGTTGTGGTAAAAATACAACAACTTGAAACTCTCACTCACCACTTTACCTTCTTTATTAAAACGCAGCGGCTTGGCCAGGTGGTAAGTACCCAGGCGGGAGACGCCATCTTTTATCAGCTCGTCGACGTTCAGGAAGAGCTGCTCGGAAAGTTTGATCTCTCCGGCCTTATTCCATTCGATCAGCCTGGCCCGCAGTTCGGCCACGGCCTGCTGCAGGGCCTCCATGTTGAAAACGTATTCGTCGGCGGGCAGCCGCAGTATGCCGTAGAGGTCGAGCCGTCTGTTCTGGTTTTTCAGTATTTCAAAAGCAGCGAAGGCCACCAGGTGGCTGGTGAGCACGATATTGTCTTTGAAGTACCGCTCCACTACCCTTTCGCCCAGCATGCGGGTATATTCCGACTCCCGCTGCAGGTCTTCCACTACCTGGCCGTTGGAGACGAAATAATCCCGGAGCGTGATGGGGTTGCCGTACTGGTCGTAACTGTTTCCTTCGGCATCCACCGCATTGCCCAGCACGTCCATGGGCTGTCCGAAAGAAAGCGTAATGTCGTTGCTTTCCGAGAAGAACTGCCAGGCGTATTTCAGGATCTTCCACACACTGTAAAAATCGTCTTTAGCCCTGATGTAGCGCTCCTTGCCGATGCGCCTGAGGTGCTGTTCGATGAGGAACTGGGCCTCCAGTACGAAGTGGTAACTCAGGATGAGCGGCACGATGAACACCTTCCTGTCTTCTCCTTTCTGGTACAGGCCGCGCTGCGCTTCTACCACAGTACTCATCAGCCCCAGCTTGAGATGTTTTTCCAGGGAACCGGAGCGGGAGCGCGTGCCGCCCGGAAAGAACAGGCTGTTGACGCCGCGTTGTATGGAGAGGTTGGACATGGCCTTGAGGGTTTCCAGGTAGATGGGGTTTTTCTTCCTCCGGTCTACCCGATAAGCGCCCAGGCGGTTCATGAAATAGGCCGTATAGCCGGTATTATAGAGATTCAGGCCGGCACCGTAGGAAAAGGACGGCAGGCCGGCGAAAGCATCCAGGGCATAACCGATCATTATGGAATCCAGGTTGCTGAAATGAGTAGGCAGTATGACTACAGTGCCTTTTTTGATCAGTTGCCGGACCTCATCTACCTGCCCCCTGACCAGCAGGCGGTCGGTAAGGCGGTGGCGGGAGCCCAGTATGCGGCGCCAGTTGCGGCTGGCCGCCGTATTGAGCAGGCGGGTGAAGAAGAGGGTGAGAAAGCGGCGGGCAAAGAGGAAAGTACCAATGCGGAAAGTGCCTACGATCTCTTCGGAAT
>CAYVVK010000084.1:0-10104 GCA_964454855.1 uncultured Phaeodactylibacter sp.
TTTGCCATTCGCTGCGGCCTGCGAACAGCGAACTGCCATAAGCGAACTGCAATTGTAACGATTTACCATCAATTTTATCCCGAACTCACGTTTGTTACTTTAGGAAAGCCGCATAGCAGCTTCATTAGTAGTACTAAGGATTCTCCACCCGCTCCAGCTCATGCCGGTACAGCCCATCGCGCCACTGCGCCATTAGCGTAACTACCAGCAGGACGGAAGCCTGTATGCATAGCGCCAGGCCCGTACCCAGCAGGAAACCACCGGGAAAGCGCAGGCCGCCCAGCAGGGCAAAACAAAGCCCGAGGATGAGCAGGGCCAGCTCGATACGCCGCCGCCGCAGGGCCGCCTGTTCTTCCGCTTCAAGGCGGGGAATCTCCTGAGCCGCAAAACTGGGGGGTGCTACTTCCACCAGGGCGCCATACTTTCGGTGAAGAAAACTGGCCTGCCGGATGCGGCCGATGCCCGACCACAGTTGCAGGAGGCTGAGAATGGTAGCGGTCAGCGCCACGGCCTGCAGCAGCTTTCCCGGCCAGAGGGCATAGGCTACAATGGCGGCGGCTGCACTGAGCACCGCCCAGAGAAGGAGAAACAGGCCGGTATGGCGCTCGGCCCGCAGATATTGGTGAAAGCGGCTTTTCATGGCTTTAAGTTCGCGTATTGTGCGGAATTCCCAAAATCGGCTTTCTGCAAAACATTTTTTTGTGTATATTTTACTCACAAATAGGTAATACGCGCGAGCCTATGAAAAATATATGTCTGGAATGTGAAGAAAAAATCATCGGGCGGGCAGACAAGAAATTCTGCTCTGCTCATTGCCGCAGCAGCTACAACAACCGCCGCAACCGCGACGCCAGTAACTTCATGCGGCGCATCACGAACATCCTGCGTAAAAACCGGCGCATATTGGAAGAACTCAACCCTAATGGGAAAGCCAAGGTCCACCGCGATAAATTGCTGGAAAAAGGCTTTAAGTTCAGTTACTTCACCAATGAGTACGTTACCAAATCGGGAAATGTCTACCGTTTCTGCTACGATCAGGGCTACCTGGAGATCGATGACAGCTACTACACCCTGGTGATACGGAAAGAATATGTGGAATGAGCCGGGTTAATACAGTTCTAAGCCCTCGGTGAAAGGAATCGTACTGGCTTCCACCAGCGTTCCCTGCTTGTCCACCAGTTCTATGACCACCTCCTCGAAGGTTTCCCACTCGATGCGGTACAGAAAGCCATCCGGCAAAAGCACTTTGCCCAGAAAGGTGACGTCTACATCACTGTGATGCTTTTTAAGGTATTGGAAAACCGAACGGGGAAGGGCCGTAGGATAAAGGCGGATACGCGTTTCCAGCCATTCGCCGTCTTCGGCAAAAAAGGCCTTTTTGAAGTCCCCGTCTTCATTGAAGGTAGCTACAAGGGCTTCCTTGCGGGCTTCCCAGTACACGTCGGCTTCGTGCACTTCAGGAAAAAGCTGGGTGAAGGCTGCCTTTACCCTGGGAGGGATATGGCCGTTGGAAAACCCGATGGTACTTATCAGGGAGAGTAGCCCGAACAGCATGAATGCTTTCATATTAGCGTTTTCGTTTGCTGATATCACAGCAAATACTACAACGCCACGGGCTTTTAGTTCAGTATTTCACCTAAATCTTTTTCAACCATTACCTACTTCTTCGTCCGCGCCCTGCCCTCGTCGGCCATAGCCTTAGGCAGCGAGCCGAAAGGGCAGTATAATTAAAGCCTATCGGGATTATATTGCCCTTTCCCATAGAAAACGGGCCAGTATTGGCGGGCCCGTACCGGGCAGAGTGCCCAGCCCAGGCCAACTCCGTGTTAAAGTGACAAAGCAGAACTAAACAGCGTATTCCCCAGAATCTTCTCCATGCGGGCGGCGAAGGCATCCGGTTTTTCGGCATACAGGCGGCTGCCCAGTTCGCGGGCATCGTCGGCCAGCTGGGCCATGAGTTCGCGGGAGAGTGCCTTGAGTACGCGGCGCGACTCATCTGATAGCTTTCCGGAATATTCCTCTATCTTTCGCTGGAAGAGGGCCAGGTCGTGATAATCCCCCAGATAATCGCTGAGGCTCTTGATGGATTTGGTGTAGCCTTTGAACACTTCGGGCCACATCATCTTGATGAGCCGGTGGTGATACCAGAGGTACTTGACGCGCTTGCGCCACTCGTGCATCTGCTCTAGGCTGGGGTTGCCAAAGGAGTTGCCGTAGGCCTTATAGCCTCGCTTGTACACCCGGCGCATGCTCTTGATCAGATTTTTGAGGTCATCGTCGCCGACAGGAAAGCCCATAAAGCGCTCACGGGCTTGCTGCAATTCGTTGATAACCGCCTCAATGCGGTTTTTTCCTTCGTATTCCTCTTCACGCAATGCTTCCCGTTCAACCTGCAATAGGCGCAAAACGTCCTCGAAGGCCTCATCTTTGACCGTACTGCCAAAGTGGCTCCGGAGCAATTCCACAGTCTCCATACGGGAGGTAATGTCCCGGAGGCTTTCCAGTTCCCGGCCCAGGTCCCGGTAGAACACATTGCCTTCTTTGTAAGCATCGTCACCCAACTCATCGCGGACCAGCCGGTAAATGGCGCGCAGTTTTTTGAAGTGCTTGCGGGCCTTGTGTACTCCTTTGTGGAGGGATTCGTCATCATTGGCCAAGGCATCTATGGCCTTGTTGTTCTGCTCCAGGCCGATACGGCTCAGCCCTTCTGATAATTTCTCGTTTTGCTCGATGTAATAGCCCATGGTCTGTTATTTACCCTAAATATAAAACATTCCGGGCTGGTTATGTTTCCTGACATTCCGATTTTCCGTGCCTCATTCGGCAAAGACAAATTGAAGGAGTCAGCGCTCCTGAAAAGAACGGATGATGAAATAGGCCATAGGGCCGAAGAAAACCAGTAAGAAAACCGGGAGTGTATAGGCGCCCAGGCCCTCGGCCATATTGTTGGCCACCTGAATGATGCGCCAGGCGACATAAGCCATGAATAGAGTGGTAACGGCTTTCAGGGCCCGCATCATGCGCAAAAGTATACGGCATGGTGTTTCCGCATTCTCCTCAGTGATCTCTACCGGAAAGTTGGCAGACCGATAGTTGCCACGCACCAGGCCGAAAGTGAAGTAAACCATCGCCGCTATTGCCGGCATAATAATGATCGCTGCTTTATCTGGGTAACTTGTTATCGCGCAATCCCTTAGTATTATGGAAAACAAATACGTGAAACCCTCCGTTAAAACTTCCGCCCCCTCGTATACGGCGCTCCCGCTTCCTCCAGTGCTGCTTCGTATTCTTCCAGCTCCTGTAAAAAAGCCCTCAGGCTTTCTTCAAATTCAGCAAAATTGCGGGTGGCCATTTCGATATTATTTCGATAGGTTTCCGTAGGCGGCTGCCGCGTGCCCCAATGGCCGTAGGCCACCTGCCCCACCCGGGCGCTGATGGAAGGAAGCGTAGATTCATTCAGCCCCCGGCGGACGGAGTCGCCCGACAGGCCTGTTTGCAGTTCGGCGCGTTTTTCATCCAGTTCCTTCCAGCGGGCAAAAAGAGCGGGAGCCGCCTTCGGAGCCTGTTTCAGAGCGGCTTCCAGATGCCGCAGGCGCTCCCCGGCCTCGGATAATTTCCGGCCGGCGCCGGAAACCTGCCTCGACAGCTCACTCGTCTTCTGCTGGAAAGCGGCAACGGCCTCAAAATCGATGCCCGGCGGCGCAGTGGGCACCGCCTTGACGGTGAATGCCTGCGGGGCGCCCTGCGATTCCAGCTTTCCGTCGTGCATGATGAAAAGTTCTACCGTATACTTACCCGGAGCCGCCAGCGGCCCTTCGGGATCACTAACCCAGGGCGGTTTGAAATCGGGCTCTGTCAAACTGATGGGGTCGGGAGCCGGCAGTTTGAGGTCCCAACTCGTACGGTGCAGGCCCTTTTTACCAGGGCCCTCTATCCAGCGGATGGGATTCCCGCTCTCATCCCTGGCCAACAGCAAGGCCTGCGGCCCTTTCTCATCGGATTCTTCCCGCAGGGCGTCCCAGCCGGGAAAAGGAACAGAGGCATTTTGTTCCCGCAGGCTTTTTTCGGCATCCCGGCGTTCTTCCTTTGCCGTTTGGGGCCACTCCTGCAGATAATAGGTGAAGACGGCCCCGAAGGGTGGGTTATCCCCCACAAAGCTGGTAGAACCGAGTGTAGGCATTCCCTTAGCCTGCATGGGCACATAGGGCACATACCACCAGGCATCTCTTACGGGAAAGAGGGTGTTCGAGCCGGCCTGCACTGCAGCGCTGATGCTTCTGAGGCAGGAGTAGTCATCGAGCACGTAAAAACCCCGGCCGAAAGAGGCGCCTACCAGGTCATCATCCCGCTGCTGCAGCTCAATATCCCGAAAGGCGATGGTGGGTACGCCTGCCTTCAGCTTTATCCAGTTCACCCCCTTGTTGTAGGAAAAATAGAGCCCGAATTCCGTGCCTGCGAACAAGAGGTTCTCCTCCTTGTGGTCCTGCTTGATGGCCCATACGATCGTACCCGCCGGCAGGTCACCGGCGATGGGCTGCCAGGAGCGGCCGCGGTCCGTGCTCATGAACAGATAAGGGCTGAAGTCTCCGAACTTGTGGGCATCGGCTACGGCAAAAAGGGTATTGGGATCATGGCCGGAAGCTTCGATATCATTGATGAAGGACCGTGCCGGAACCCTGGGCAGTTTTCCGCTCTCCCGCCAGTTTTTCCCGCCATCTTCACTGACGTGGATCAAACCATCATCGGAGCCCGTGTAGAGCAACCCTTCCACCAGTGGAGATTCTGATATGGAAGTGAGCGTGGCGTATTTGGACATCGCCCCGTTGTCATACAGGGCATCTACACTCCATACCCGGCCGATCATCTCCAGTTCGTAGCGGTTGGTGTTGGTGGTCAGGTCGGGGCTGATCGCTTCCCAGGAATTCCCCCGGTCGTCGCTGCGCCACAGCCGCTGCGACCCGAAATAGAGGCGGTGGTTATCGTGGGGGCTGATGAGCACGGGGCTGTCCCAGTTCCACCTTTCCGGTGGGTCGTTGGGCGCTGGTTGAGGCTGAATGTTCAGGGCTTCCTCGCTGCGGCGGTCGTAGCGGTGCAGCAGGCCCTGCTGGATTTCCATATAGGCGATGTCGGGGTCCTCCGGGTCGAAGGCGCAATCGTAACCATCGGCCCCCAGCGGAACATACCAGTCCTGATTGCGCACTCCCTCGGCATTCGTCGTGCGCGAAGGCCCGATCAGGGTGCCCAGGTCCTGCGCGCCTCCGACGATATTGTAGAAAGGCTCCGAATTGTCGAGCCCCAGCTTGTAGAACTGCGAGATAGGCAGGTTGGGAAAATGGCGCCAGGTTTTTCCCTCATCGAAACTTTCGTACAAGCCCGCATCGGTGCCGGCCAGCAGGTGTTTGCCATTTTTCGGGTCGATCCACAGGGCGTGGTTGTCGCTGTGTTTCTCGCGGCCCGTTTCCAGATAATCAAAGTTTTTGCCGCCATCCCGCGAGACATGAAGGAAAACATCCATCTGGTAGATCAGATCGGGATCCTCCGGGGAAACCTCGATCTCCTGGTAGTAGTGGGGGCCCGTGCCGCCGGAAATATAGCTGCTGCGCTTTTCCCAGCTTTCACCCCTGTCTGTTGACCGATACAGGCCCTTTTCCTGATCGCCAGCCTCGATGGTGGCATATACCAGTGCGGGATTGGCCGGGCTAACGGCAAGGCCGATCTTCCCCATATCGCCTTTCGGCAAACCCGTTTTCAGCCGGCGCCAGGATGCTCCATTATCGGTGGATTTATAAATGCCCGAGCTGGGCCCGCCGGCAAGCAGCGACCAGGTGTGCCGGCGCCGCTGATAGGCTGCGGCGTATATCACATCCGGATTGGAAGGGTCGAACTCCAGGCCGGTGGCCCCGGTATGTTCATCGATCTCAAGTACCAATTCCCAGGTTTTTCCGCCGTCCTGCGTTCGGTATACCCCACGCTCGCCGCCCGATGACCACAGAGGGCCTTCGGCTGCCACCAGCACCACATCACTGTTTCTGGGATCCACCAGGATCTTGCCGATGTGCTCCGAGCGGGCAAGCCCCATGTTTTGCCAGGTTTTTCCGCCATCCGCAGTCCGGTAAACTCCGTCGCCCCAGCCCACGTGGCGGCCGCTGACATTCTCCCCTGTTCCTACCCAGATAATTTCCGGATTGGCCGGGTCGATGGCCACGGTGCCGATGGAGTAGGAGGCCTGATCATCAAAAACCGGTTGCCAGGTGATCCCGCTGTTCGTCGTTTTCCACAGGTTGCCGGAGCCCGCCGCTACATACCAGGTGCTCGGATCGGCCGGGCTTACTGCAATATCTGCAATACGCCCGCCCATCACGGCCGGGCCGATAGGCCGGAGCCGGAGGCTATTGGCGGCTTCGGCAATAACCGCTTTATCTTCCGCCTGGGCAAAAGCATCAGCGGTGGGAAAAGTAAAAACGGCAAGTAGCAGTAGTACGGAAGGGAGCTTAGTTCTGAGCATAGTAAAAGATCTTAAGGTTATCCGGGCGCAATGTAATTAATGTGCTTAAAAATGAGGCTCCTAAGCTGAATTATTCTTTTTACTTTTGATGTGGAAAAAATTCACAAAAAATGGATAAGGACGGATTTGAATTTCTCGAACCTGTAAAAAGCATATCTCGAAGAACATTCCTGCGCTACAGCGGCATCGCCCTATCCACCGCTGCTATCGGACAAGTTTACGGCTCTCCCTATAGCCCCAACGACACCCTTTCCCTGGGTATTATCGGCACCGGAAGCCGCGGGGCAGGCATTGCGGCGGAACTCCGGGAGGTGCCGGGAATACAGGTGACAGCTTGTTGCGACATATTGCCCGGCCACCTGCAAAACGGCCTGCAATACGCGGACAAGGGCGCCCGGGGATATGAAGACTACCGTCGCCTGCTCGACGACAAAAGCCTGGATGCGGTGATCATTGCTACTCCACTTTACCTGCACCATGAGATGGTGCTGGACGCCATTTCCGCCGGGAAACACATCTACTGTGAAAAGACAATGGCCTACAATTACGAGCAGGCTTTCGATACGGCGAAAAAAGCGGGCGAATACGGCGGTGTCTTTCAGGTGGGCCACCAGTACCGCAACGCGCCGATGTACCACAAGATCAAAGAGATCATCTCCAAAGGCGCCATCGGGCAGATACAGAAATTCACCTGCCAGTACCACCGCAACAACGACTGGCGAAGGCCCGTGCCCAGCCCCGAACTGGAGCGCCTCATCAACTGGCGCATGTACCGCGAATATTCCGGGGGTCTGGCAGCAGAGCTGAGCTCCCACCAGATGGATGTCGTCAACTGGATGATGGACAGCCCACCCCTTAAAGTGCTTGGCTTCGGTGGCATCGACTACTGGAAAGACGGCCGGGAAACCTACGACAACATCAACCTGATATACGAGTACCCGGGCGGGGTGAAGGCGAACTTCACCTCCATGCTCAGCAACGCCTACGACGGCTACAAGATCATGATACTGGGCGATAAAGGCAGCATCGAGATCGGCCGCGGCCGGGCCTGGATGTACGCCGAAGCGGCTCACGTGGAAAAGGAGGCTGCCGAAAAAAAATGGGGCGTAGTGGACGGCGTCACCGGAGCTACCGTCAAAAACTGGGCACAGGGCAAGGCCGTGGAGATCCACTTCGATGACGAAGGGCTCAGCCCGACCGTCCACGCCTTCAGGGATTTTGCCGGCTGTATCCGCCAGAACCGCCGCCCCTTCTCCAATGAAGAGACCGGCCTGCAGGCCGCCCTCACCGTGCACATGGGCAATGAGGCCATAGACAAGGAAAAGGCCATATACTGGGAAAGCCTGAAGGAGTAGTCGTGGGAATTCTATATCTTGGGAAGAGTAAACCATTACGGTGAGCGCCACAGGGTATATTCCCGCCATACGCCAAATCTGATAGAAACATGCAAAAGTGTAAAGCCTGTAACCACCCCTTCACCTTCAGCCAGGTATTTAGGTCCTTCTGGCGGGGGTACGCCACGATAGAGTGCCAAAATTGCCATACCCATTATGAGCACAGAATGAAAAACAGGCTGCTCGGAGGGCTTGCGGTGGGAGGAGCTACTTTGTGCGGCCTGTGGGTAAAGAGTATTCTCGATTACAACTGGCCTGAAGGGATGGTTGTCCTCCTTATCGTAATGATCATCGCCAGCCTTGTCTTTAGTGCCGGAGTGACATTCTTCTTTTCTTTTGAAAGGAGTGGTGTCGGCCAAACGAGTTGATGGATTAGCCTCTTTACGCCAGCGCACTCTCATCCCCGCCATCCTGCGTGAAGAGGCAGGAAGAGCCGGTGGCATCCCTCACTTTCCAGAGGAAATCCGCATCCAGTTCTTCGGGCAGCGGGAAGATATTCAGGTCCGCTTCCAGGGCGTTGCTGGCGTAGCGCTCGAAGTCGTCATCCGCCAGGTGGGCCGCGGTATTAGCCGGCAGGCGGGCGAAATCGACCAGGCGCTTCAGGAATTTCTCCGCTTTCTCCTTGTCTTCTTTGTTTTTAACCGCGGCGATGGCGATGGAGGCCAGCGAACAGATGATGATGGCCAGAATGAAATACTGCACCTTGAAGGCCAGTGAATTACTGATGAAGGTGATCCCGAAAATAACGGCCATTCACGGATTTAGACAAAAAAAGTGTAACATTAGTTGCCCGTCCAGTTATCCAGCTTCTCGTCCCAGTTATATTCCCTGAATCGTATCCGCAGCCCCCGGCTGTCTATACCCAGCTTGTTGCGCAGTAGTTGCCGGATACCAGAATATCCACCGAAATCGCCCAGGTACCAGCGTAGTAGGCGGCTGACGTAAACTTCCCCCTTTTCTTCGCTTACTATCGTTTCGGCTTCCAAAAAAGAAAGAGTGGCCATGTCCAGTTGGGAGTCCAGCTTTTCCGGATGGTAAAACGCGATGGGCGGGCAGCTCTCCGCCCCGCAGTTGAGGGCGAAGTGGATGCGGTAGTCCCGCTTCGACACCGCCAGGCGTCGAATGAGTTGGGGCGCGAAAGGGTCGGGTAAAAAGCCCAGGGAGAACTTGTAACGGTATTTGCGGAGTATGCCGTGCTCGATATCATCCAGGCTGAAGGCATGGCCGGC
This sequence comes from uncultured Phaeodactylibacter sp., assembly GCA_964454855.1. GTDB lineage: Bacteria > Bacteroidota > Bacteroidia > Chitinophagales > Saprospiraceae > CAYVVK01. Next base: position 9,129 of record CAYVVK010000084.1, read on the forward strand.
GATGGCAACCAGCTTGTCCCGGAAAATGGCGGGCTTATCCACCTTGTCCCGGCGGCGCAGGATCAGAAAGCAGGCATTGTAAATGTTGATCCAGAAGGCTTTCCTCTGCTCATCGGTATGCAGCTGGGCAGCCAGCTGCCCGGTATCGGCAGCCTGCGCCAGTTTGGCTTCGATCGCCTCGGTAGGTGCGCCCATTTTTGCTTTGAGCAGTAGCGTTTCGGCCAGTTGGTTCCATTCCATATTCTAAGTACAGGGCAAAAGCGGCAAAGTTTTGACGAAAATGTCGCTGTCCGGGCCTAAATTGGGGAAAAAAGAGATGAAAGAAAGAGTCGCATTAGTTACCGGCGCCAATCGTGGGATAGGCAAGGAAGTCTGCCGCCAGTTGCTGGCTGCCGGCTATACCACCATACTCACCAGCCGGGATGAGGATAAAGGCCGGCAGGCAATGGATTCATTTCAGAAATTCAAAAAACGCTTGTTTTACCGCCAGCTGGATGTGGCGGATAAGAACAGCATTCTGGCCGCCAAAAAATACGTACGCCAGGAATTCGGCCGCCTCGATGTGCTGGTCAACAACGCCGCCGTCAACTACGATACCTGGCAAAGCGTCACGGAGCCGGATTTCGAAACCGTAGAACAGGCCATCCGGATCAACCTGCTGGGGCCCTGGCGCATGTGCGTGGCCTTCCTGCCCCTGATGCGCGAGCACAAGTGGGGGCGCATCGTGAACGTATCCAGCGGCTCGGGCTCGCTGCACGGCATGGGAGCAGGCACGCCGGCCTACGGCATTACCAAAGCCGCCCTCAATGCGCTGACCATCAAGCTGGCCAAGGCCACGAAGGGCACGGGCATCCTCGTCAATGCCGTAGGCCCCGGCTGGGTGCGCACCGATATGGGGGGGAGCGCCGCGCCCCGCTCCGTAGAAGAAGGCGCCGCCAGCATCATGTGGGCCGTGCAACTGCCGGATGACGGGTCT
>CAYVVK010000084.1:10114-14054 GCA_964454855.1 uncultured Phaeodactylibacter sp.
TTTTTCCGCGATGGTAAACCCGTAGCGTGGTAAAGAAGGTGACGCCTCCTGCCCCGCCCTTGTTTCGCAGAGGTGTCGCCTTCGAATAGGACAAGGGCGTTTTCACAATGATTTTCCTTACCTTTCGTTAAATTTCTGAGCCATAATCAATCCCAGGCTATGCTCCGTTTTTTAAAAACCGGCTCCGGCGAGCATTCCGACGAGGAACTGCTCGGGCGGTACCAGCGCAGTGGAGAGCTACACTGGCTGGGGCAGCTCTTCGAGCGCTACGCAGAGCTGGTGTACGGGGTATGCCTGAAGTACCTGAAAGAAGAGCAAGGAGCGGAAGATGCCGCCATGGCCGTCTTCGAACAGCTCATCACCAAAACCCGGGAGCATGAGATCCACAATTTCAAAAGCTGGCTGCACGTGCTGACGAAGAACCACTGCCTGATGCAGCTGCGCAGGGCCAGCCGCAAGAAAGAGCAATTAACGGCTCCCGAACTTATGCAATCGGCAGATGCGCGGCATCATACTATTGATATCGAAGAGGGAAACGGCCAGGTCGATGGCCTGCACGATTGCATCGGTAAACTGCCCACCGAGCAGCGCGAATGCATTCAGGCGTTCTATCTGGAGGGGCATTCCTACAAGGAGATCGCCGAATACCGACAGGAAGCGCTCGGAAAGGTGCGCTCATATATTCAGAACGGCCGGCGGAATTTGCGGCAGTGCATGGAGGCCAGGAGGCTGGTGGATTGACGTCTCAACGTTCTGACGTTCCAAAGCCCAGACTTAAAAAAAATTTGAATAAAAAACCAACATATTATCCTTTAGAACTACTGCAACGCTGGTTGCGGGGCGATGCCCGTAGGGCGGAAGAGCAACAGCTGGAGAAGCTGGCGCAGGACGACCCTTTCCTCCGGGAGGCTATGGAAGGCTACCGCAGCCTGCCGGAAGGCGAGCATGCCGGGCGGGTGAAGCGCCTCAGAGAGCGGGTGCGCGCCCGAAGCCGTCGGCGCCGGTTGTTCTATCTGCCTCGCATAGCTGCCGCTCTGCTGGTGCTGGCCCTCTTGGGAGCCGGCTTCTGGTATATCAATCAGGACCCCGCTGACGGCCCGGTGGCCATGGAAGAGCAGGATTCAGAAAGGGCGGCAGAACCAACTGCTCCTGCTACAGAGAAAGAGGCGCCGGCCAGCGAAGAGGCCTTAGCCGCCGGCAAAGAAGAGATCATCGCCTTTTCGGAAGAGCGGGCCGAAGCGGAAGAACCGCCCCCGCCCGCCACTTTGCAACCTGCCGCAGAACCGCCCCGGGAAGATCTCGCTGCCAGGGCCCAAAAACCGGAGCCCAAAGCCGAACCGGCGCAGGAACAACAAGCGGCAAATATAGCGGCCGCCCCCGAAGCAGCTGCTGAGGCGCCTCCTCCCCCGGCTGCTCTGCGGCAGGCTGCTCCGCCTGCTGAGGGCAAAAAAGAAAGCACTCCTCAGTACTATACCACCCTCACCCGGCCGCCGGGCGCCCCACAGCCGCTGCAAGGGGTAGTGCTCCGCCCCGATGGGCTGCCGCTGCCGGGGGCGAAGGTCAGCGTACCGGGTAGCCAACAGGCCACCTTTACCGATCACCGGGGGCAGTTTACCCTGCCCCTCGACAGCACCCCCTCGGAGGTTATCGTACAGTACGAGGGCTTCGCTAGTTTCCGGTCGCCGGTAGGGCAGCGCGATTCGCTGGCCATCTTTTACCCGGAAGATGCCGCCCTGAGCCGGGAGGGGGAAATGGCCAAATCCCGCGCCCGGATGGAAGAAAGCGGCGATACAAAATCCCTGCCTGAGCCTCGGAAAGGATTTGACAAATTGGAAAAATATATAGAAAAGCACCTCCGCTATCCGGAAGCCGCCCGCCGGGAGCAAGTGGAAGGAGAAGTAAAGCTTTCCTTCTACATACAGCCGGATGGCTCCCTCACCGATTTTCGCACCGAGGAGAGCCCTGGTTTCGGCCTGGGAGAGGAAGCCATCCGCCTGCTGAAGGAAGGGCCGAAGTGGGAGGGCGCCGGGCAACGGGCTACCTACACCATCCGGTTTGAGCTGGATTAGGCTATTATCAGCTTTCTTTTGAATGCCAGGCGGTTGTGAGAGCCCATGATCTTTCCGACTTCTCGTAGCGTAGCGAAGAGCCGTATGGCCGCTTTCCGACGGCGATTTCGGTTAACATAGCCCTAAGTTCTTTGACATGGATGCAAATAGATCTCCAGCGGTAGCCGGAGCAACTCCAGGACAGGAATTTGGTGTTCCTGAAGTGGTTCTACCTGGTAAGTTGGGCTTCTAGCTTTTCCCCTGATGACGAAAAGCTTGATATTGCTAAACGCCTTCAATAAGCGATAAGTAGTTGGCCTTCGCACTTTGCAGCCCATGTTGTAAGGTATCAGGCCAGTGAGGCACTGGTTTTTGGAAGCCAAAGCCCGCCTGGCTTGATACTGAATAAGGGTTGAAAACTTTAATGCTAAGGTTAACAGCCTAATCAAGTTTTCGATACGGTTTTGTTTGCTCAGGAAGATAGGCATAAGCCGGGTGGTTTTATTGAGCAGTTGGTGAAAGTTCTGTTCGATGCGGTATTCACGCCGGTATACATGCACTACCTGCTGGGCGCTAAGCTGCGAAGTAGGGCAATTGGTGGCATATACCCGCCAGCCCAAGCGTTCAATGGCTTGTTTGAGTCCACCTTCCTTTTCCTGCAGGTGGCACTTGACTACTTTTCGCCTTCGTTTGGGGTCATGAACGAGTTCGTATTGTACATCCAGGAATTGGCTCACCTTGCGGCGTTTGAGCACCTTGCTGACAAAAGCCTTAGCCTGTTCAACCTGTGTAAATATTTTTCGCCCTTGTTTGGGTAGAAAACGTTCCAGGATCTCTCGCTTGGCTTTCTTTAAGCGCTTTTTAAGGCTTGCCTCCCGGCGCTCAGCCAGTTGGACAGACTTGACTAAAATATTGCGCTGTTCTCATTGGTGTTGCTGAGAAGCCTCATGGCAGGAAGTCCTGGGCAACTCATACACTTGGGCAATGAGTTCCTTATCTTGATACACTGGCCGGATCCGTCCCTCATCCTGCTGAGCTGAACGAATAGCTTCTTGTAACTGCTTGGCACCAAATTGCCGTTGGCTTAATGGGCACAAGTAGTAGTTGGCTGTCTTGTCCAGATAGGCAAAATTAGCGCTGTTGCCCAGCTTGGTATCTCCTACATACAAAAGGCCCCGAGGCGCCAGGCTTTCTCGGGCACGCTTGATTACCGGGATATACAGCTGGCCGTCAGCCCGATGCCCAGCGGCCCTGCAGTTAGCTATTGGCATAGCCAAGGGGGTCCAGGCTGGCTAACATTATTTTCAGCTGAGGCAACCCTGGCCTGCGTGTTTTGTTGTGCCCTATCTGAAAAAGGCCTTCTGTGGGGCGGTAACTAACTACCTCAGTAGAATCTGTGCGCACAACCTCTTGGTTCAAGTCGAAAACCCGGATCAATTGCCGGTTTTGTTCGGCTTCATAGGATAGCCAGGCTTGATCCCGGCTCATCTGTTCCAGCACAGCTCCCAGGTAGTCATCTGAAAACTGGCTGGCTTCCAGCTCTGGTTCCTGGCACACCCAACGAAGGGTTTCCAGGCTCTGTTCTATCCACGGCTCAACACCTCCAAGGCGGTGGCCCATTTCTGAGAGAATATACATCAACCAGATCTGGATCGTTTTGCCAATGCTAGGGCCTTGACGGTTTGGATGGGTGCCGAATTGCTCGTCTATGAGTTGGGCAACCTTGCTACGCTTGAGGATCTCTGCTAATATGGGTAAGTCCCCAACTGGGTAAGATTCTATTTGCATCCGTTTTTGTCAAAGAACTTAAGGTTTTATAGCCGTTTTAGCTAATTTGAAAAGTCATTGTTTTGTTAACCGAAATCACCGTTCCCACTTCCCACTTCCCACTT
>CAYVVK010000085.1:0-2491 GCA_964454855.1 uncultured Phaeodactylibacter sp.
GAAGCCGTAGATCGGCTCACCAAATGCTCTTGCTTTTTTTGTCTTTGGTCCTGTATATCTCGCCATTGGAGTAAACTGTTTTCTATTGATTAAACCCTTCTGCGCTTGGGAGGACGGCAGCCGTTGTGCGGAACGGGAGTAACGTCCTTGATGCGCGACACTTTAATTCCCACACTGTCGATGGCCCGGATGGCGGCTTCGCGGCCGGAGCCGGGGCCTTTCACGTGTACTTCAACGGTACGCAGGCCTGCATCGTAAGCGGTGCGGGCGGCATCGGAAGCTGCGATCTGCGCAGCGTAGGGCGTGTTCTTCTTAGAACCGCGGAAGCCGGATTTACCGGCGGAAGACCAGGAGATCACCTGGCCCTTCTTATTCGTCATCGAGATGATGATGTTGTTGAACGTGGCCTGGATGAAGGCCATGCCCTCTGCATCAACCCTTATATTTTTCTTCTTAGCCTTTTTTTGCTGTTGCTTTTTTGCCTTAGCCATTGGTCGGAATCAGTTTATTAGTTCTGTTTCAGGTTATTTCGTTGCTTTCTTCTTATTGGCAACCGTCTTGCGCTTACCCTTGCGGGTGCGGGCATTGGTGCGGGTGCGCTGGCCGCGCACCGGCAGGCCGCGGCGGTGGCGCAGGCCACGGTAACAGCCAATATCCATCAGGCGCTTGATGTTCATCTGTACCTCAGAGCGCAGCTCCCCCTCCACCTTGTGTTCTTCGTTGATGATGCTGGCGATCTCCCGGACGTTCTCATCCGTCCAGTCCTGCACCTGGACATTCTCATCAATTCCTGCTTTTTCCAGGATCTTGCTTGCTTTTGAGTGCCCGATGCCGTAAATGTACGTCAGGCTAACAACTCCACGCTTGTTTCTAGGCAAATCAACACCTACTATACGAGCCATTTTATGCTATTTATTGTTATCTGTTAAATGCAGCTCAGCCAGAATTAGCCTTGACGCTGCTTGAACTTCGGGTTCTTCTTATTGATGATATAGACCTTTCCTTTTCTTCTGACGATCTTGCAGTCAGCGGAACGTTTCTTTACAGAAGTTCTAACTTTCATGATATCAGTTTTTTGCTTTAAGTCAATTATTATAAAGACAGGATCACTTACTTGTAGCGGTAGATGATACGCCCCCGGGTCAGGTCATAGGGGGACATTTCCACAGCCACCTTGTCTCCGGGCAATATCCGGATGTAGTTCATGCGCATCTTGCCGGAGATCGTCGCCACAATGGTGTGGTCGTTCTCCAGCCGAACGCGGAACATGGCGTTGGACAAGGCTTCTTCAATAATTCCGTCCTGCTTTATCAAATTCTTTTTAGACATAGCTCAAATTTCGGTGTGCAAAGATAAAGACTTTTTGTCATTTTTCCTCCTTATTTAAAGGAAAAATCAAAATCAGCTTGGAGGCGAACCCCCCGTTTCCGGCTTATATGGCTTCTGTTTTGACTTCCACGGCCCTCACATTGGGATTGCGGCTAATGGCCTCCTCAATGGGGTTGTGGTCAGAAAGCTGCTCGGCTCCGTCTTTGCGCACCACTACTGTATGTTCGTAATGGGCGGAGGGCTTTCGGTCCTTTGCGAAGACGGTCCAGCCATCGGAGGAAGTGCGTACTTCCTTACGCCCGAGGTTGACCATCGGCTCAATGGCAATAACGAGCCCTTCTTTGAGCAGGATTCCCCTGCCTCGCTTGCCGTAATTCGGCACTTCGGGGGCTTCATGCAGTTCTCTGCCGAGGCCATGGCCCACCAATTCGCGGACGATACCGTAGGAATGCTTGCGTTCTACATAGTGCTGCACGGCATAGCCAATATCTCCCAGCCGGTTGCCGGCAATAGCAGCATCGATAGCCTTGTAAAGAGCGGTATTGGTCACCCGGCAAAGTTCCATCACTTCTTCACTCACCTCTCCCAGGGGAAAGGTATAGGCCGAATCGCCGTGATAGCCGTTCATAAAAGCGCCACAGTCTACCGATACGATATCGCCATCCTGGAAAATCTGTTCTTTGGAGGGGATGCCGTGAACAACATGTTCGTTTACGGAAACGCAAAGCGTGGCCGGAAATCCGTTGTATCCTTTAAAAGTAGGCACTGCTCCGTGATCGCGGATGAGTTCTTCGGCCGCCTTGTCGATCTCTTCGCCGCTGGTGCCCGGGCGGATGATTCCCGCTACATGGGCCAGCGCCTTGCAAACCAGCAGGCAGCTTTCTCTGATCAGTTCGATCTCTTCGTCCGTCTTGTAAAATACCATTCCCAATGTTCAGAATATTACGCAGTACAGCAGCGGGTCTCCAACCGCCATATGCTGGCTCAAAAATACTTTATTGCTTTGCTTTGATTTTTTAACATTTCCGCACTACGGGTATAAACCACATGAACCGGCCAAAAGTTTAAAGACCGTACCGCCCCGGGGACAAGCCCACGAGGCGGTACGGCCGAAACGGCATCTCTTCTGCCGTCTCTGTATGTCGCAGGGTCTGGGGGTGCG
>CAYVVK010000085.1:2501-14049 GCA_964454855.1 uncultured Phaeodactylibacter sp.
GACGCTTTCTACATATTGGCGCCTATGCCCTGCACGCGGCTGCGGCCCTGTATCCTGCCCGATTTGACCAGGCCGTCGTAGCGGCGCATCAGCAGGTGGCTTTCGATCTGCTGCAGGGTATCCAGTACCACGGCTACGAGGATGAGCAGTGAAGTACCGCCGAAGAACATAGCGAAAGCAATGTTGACCCCGAAGGCAGCAGCGAAGGCCGGCATGATGGAGATCAGGCCGAGGAAGACCGAGCCCGGCAGGGTGATGCGGGTAGTCACCGCATCGATGAAATCAGCCGTCGGCTTTCCGGGCTTGATACCGGGAATGAAGGCATTCTGGCGCTTGAGGTACTCGGCGTACTGCTGCGGGTTAACCAGCAGGGCCGTATAGACATAGGTAAAGAGCACCACCAAAAAGAAGTATATGATATTATAGGGTACGGAAGTAAAGTCGTTCAGAGCACGGAGCAGGGAGTTCGAAGCCAGGTCGCTGCCATCGCTGGTCACGAACTGGGCGATGGTGGCCGGCAGGAACATCAGTGCCTGGGCGAAGATGATAGGCATTACGCCGGCGGCGTTTACCTTCAGGGGGATATAGTCACGTACGCCGGCGGCGGGCATGGTATTGGCCCCGCGCCCCACCATTCGTTTGGCAAACTGTATGGGAATGCGCCGTACGCCCTGTACGATGAGCACGGTGGCCATCACGATGGCAAAGAGGGCGGCCATTTCGAGTACAAAGATCAGCAGGCCGTTATTCTCCAGCTGAGCCTGGAATTCGAAGACCAGAGCCTGGGGCAGCGTGGCGATAATGCCTACGGTGATCAGGAGGGAGATACCATTGCCGATACCGCGGTCCGTAATGCGCTCACCCAGCCACATGGCAAATACAGTACCGGTGGAGAGGATGATGATGTTGGAGACCCAGAAGATTCCCATGGGGACGCGCGGGTCGACGGCGCCGAGGCTGTTGATATAGGTCAGGTAACCACCGCCCTGCACCAGGGTAATGGCTACGGTCAGCAATCGCGTGATCTGGTTCAGTTTCTTACGGCCCGATTCCCCTTCCTTTTGCTGGAGGCGCTGGAAGTAAGGCACAGCGAAGCCCAGCAGCTGGATGATAATGGACGCTGTGATATAAGGCATGATGCCGAGGGCAAAAACGGCGGCGTTATTAAAAGCGCCGCCGGTGAAAACGTTGATCAGGCCCAACAGGTCATTGGGCGTGTTATTGTTCTGGGTAGCGGTGTCCAGCACATCGGGGATCACGCCCGGCAGCACGACATAGGACCCGAAGCGGAATACCAAGAGTATGACTAGGGTAAACAGGATCCGGTTCCTCAGCTCCTTGATTTTCCTGCTGTTCTTAAGCGTGGTAATAAGTTTTTTCATCTGCAAAGTATTTATTGCAATTCGGCCTCTCTAAGGCAAAGTAGGATCAGGCTGGCCTTATCTTTGGCGCCTTCTACTCTCCTCTCCTAAAATAATGGGGAAAGAAAAGTTCGTTCCCCGATTCAATATTCGTTCTCCAGAATGGTTGCCGGTTGGCTATTCGGCTACCGTAGCAGTACCACCCTGTGCTTCAATGGCTTCTTTGGCGCTGGCGGAGAAAGCGTGGGCTTTCACCGTCAGTTTGGTTTTCAGTTCTCCGCCTCCCAGGATCTTGACCTTTTCTGCTTTCTTAATGATGCCGCTGGCGGCCAGCGTTTCCGGATCGATGGCGTCCAGCTGGAATTTCTCGGCGATCATTTGCAGGCGGCCCAGGTTCAGGGCGGTGTAAGAGACCCGGTTGGGGTTATTGAAGCCCACTTTCGGCAGGCGCATCTGCAGGGGCATCTGGCCGCCTTCGAAATTACGCTTCCTCTTAAAACCCGAGCGAGACTTCGCTCCTTTGTGGCCACGGGTTGCGGTACGGCCATGGCCGGAACCTACGCCTCTTGCGATGCGCTTGCGCTTCTTTACCGATCCGTCCGCAGGCTTTAAGTTATGTAGTTTCATTACTCGCAATTATTTTGTCCGCCAGCCGGGCAGTAATGCCGTGGCGGGTTTATTCAGCCTAAAAAATATTTGCAAAGATATCCGGCAATGCCGGCTTTACAAATTTTTTAGATTACAGAATTTATTTTACTTCTTCGACCTCCACCAGGTGCCCCACTTTGTTGACCATACCCATGATCTGGGGAGTGGCTTCGTGAACGACGCTCTGGCTTATCTTATTCAATCCCAGGGCTTTCATCGTGTCTTTCTGCTTCTTAGGACGGTCGATGACGCTTTTCACTTGAGTTATCTTAACCTTGCCCATTATCTCTGGTTTATGCGAAGGAGGGCCTTTGGCGGCGCCCTCGCTATCCATTAAACAATTTTTCTATAGAAATATTGCGCTGCCGCGCTACATCCATCGGGCTTCTCAACTTGGCGAGGGCATCGATGGTCGCTTTCACCACATTGTGCGGGTTGGAGGACCCCATCGACTTGGCCAGCACGTTGTGTACGCCGGCGCTTTCCAGCACGGCGCGCATGGCGCCGCCGGCAATTACGCCGGTACCGTCGGAAGCCGGTTTGATCAGTACTTTGCCGGCGCCGTACTTCCCTTTTTGCTCGTGGGGGATCGTACCCTTGTGGATCGGCACTTTGATCAGGTTTTTCTTGGCATCATCCACCGCTTTGGAAATGGACTCAGAAACGTCACGGGCTTTTCCCAGCCCATGGCCGACGGTGCCGTTGCCATCACCTACTACCACGATAGCGGCAAAGCTGAATGTACGGCCGCCCTTGGTCACCTTGGCCACCCGGTTGAGGTTGACCAGCTTTTCCTTCAATTCCGTTTCGGCGGGTTTTACCCTTTTGGAGCTCTTCTTAGCCATTATATCTGTACTTGTGATGTTTTAAAATTTAAGGCCTCCTTCGCGGGCGCCTTCCGCCAGGGCTTTCACCCTGCCGTGGTAGAGATAGCCACTGCGGTCGAAGACCACCGTGTCAATATTGGCGGCCCTGGCGCGCTCGGCGAATAATTTACCTACGGCTTTGGCCTGGTCGGACTTGGTTCCGTCCATTGGGATGCTTTCCTCGAGGGAGGAAGCGGAGACGAGCGTGTGGCCGTTGATGTCATCAATGGCCTGGCAGTAAATAAAGCGGTTACTGCGATAGACGCTCAGGCGGGGCCGTGTAGCGGTGCCTTTTATCTTGCTGCGAATCCTCCAGTGGATGCGCTTTCTTCTGTTTTGCTTATTGAACATCTTTCATTGTCTATTTATGCCTTAGTGTAGGAGGCCGTGCTCAAACCCAAGGCGCAGAACAACAATTGTTTACCTTTACTTGGCAGCCGCTTTACCAGCTTTCCGGCGGATGTATTCATCCTTGTAGCGGATACCTTTTCCTTTATAGGGTTCCGGCTTGCGGAAGGAGCGGATCTTGGCGGCCAGCTGTCCCAATAGCTGCTTATCGATGGATTCGAGGCGGACTACCGGGCTTTTACCTTTTTCCATTTTCGTCTCCACCTTCACCTCATCGGGAAGCGCGAAGATAATGGAGTGAGAATAACCCACGTTAAGCTCAAGGACCTGGCCCATGTTGGAAGCACGGTAACCCACACCCACCAGTTCCAGTTCTTTGACGAAGCCTTCGGTCACGCCTGTCACCATATTATTAAGCAGTGAGCGGTACAGGCCGTGCATGGCCTTGTGGCGCTTCTGCTCGGTGGGGCGCTCCAGGGTGAGTACGCCATCTTCTATCTTGACGGTGATATCCGGGTTGATCTGCTGCTGCAGCTCCCCTTTCGGGCCCTTAACCGTCACCAGGTTTCCTTTGCTTACGCTGACCTCAACACCCTGGGGCAAATCGATCGGAGCTTTTCCTATCCTTGACATGATTACTGTGTTTTGGAGCTTACGTATAAATTAGTAGACATAGCAGAGCAGCTCTCCGCCGACCTTGTTCTCCCGTGCCTGCTTATCGGTCATGATGCCATGGGAAGTAGAGACGATGCAGGTTCCCAGCCCGTTGATGATACGGGGTATTTCATCGGACTTGGCGTACTTGCGCAGGCCCGGCTTACTGATGCGGCCCAGTTTGCGAATCACAGGCTCTTTGGTCTGTGGATCGTATTTCAGCGCGATCTTGATGATGCCCTGGCTGCCCTCGTCGTCGGCGAACATGTACTTCAGGATAAACCCCTGATTATACAGAATCTCCGTCAGGCTCTTCTTCAGCCTGGAAGAAGGGATCTCGACGATGCGGTGGCCCGCCTGCTGAGCATTGCGGATTCGCGTCAGATAATCTGCTATTGGATCTGTAACTGCCATTTTACCTTAATATTAGAAACGCCTGCAGCCCCGGCTTGGGGGCTGCCCAGCGCACGATTTTACACTTATGGTTTTACCAGCTCGCTTTTGTTATGCCGGGGATCTTGCCTTCCAGCGCCATTTCCCGGAACTTGTTGCGGCACAGGCCGAACTGGCGCATGTAGCCCTTGGGCCTGCCCGTCAGCTTGCAACGGTTGTGCAGGCGGATGGGGTTGGAGTTGCGGGGCAATTTGTCCAGCTCTTCCCAGCGGCCTTCCTCCTTGAGCTGCTTGCGCAGTGCGGCGTACTTGGCCACCAGCCTTTCTCTCTTCTTCTCGCGAGCTATTAATGATTTCTTAGCCATTGTAAAAGATTGCTATGATTAGAATTTAACTTCTCTGATTTCTGAACGGCATCCCCATCCCTTTCAGCAGGGCCATGGCCTCTGCATCGGTAGACGCCGTCGTGACGAAGGTGATGTCCATTCCCGTGATCTTATTGATCTTGTCGAGGTCGATCTCCGGAAAAATGATTTGCTCGGTGACGCCCATGGAGTAATTGCCACGGCCATCGAAGCTTTTATCATTGATGCCCCGGAAGTCGCGAACCCGGGGAAGGGCCACGGTGATGAGGCGGTCCAGGAATTCGTACATACGGTTGTCCCGCAGGGTCACGCGTACGCCGATGGTCATTTCCTCACGCAGTTTGAAGTTCGAGATCGACTTCCTGGCGCGGGTCGGCACAGCGCGCTGGCCGGCGATGATGGTCATTTCCTCTAGGGCGTTGTCCACCAGCTTTTTGTCCTGAGTCGCTTCACCCACACCCTGATTGATACAGATCTTCACCAGTTTGGGGACCTCCATAATAGAACCGTACTGAAACTGTTCTCTCAGGGCGGGCACCACTTCTTCGCGGTATTTCTTCTTAAGTCTGGGTATATAGTTCATTACTTAATAATTTCACCGGATTTTTTAGAATAGCGCACGATTTCGCCGTCGACTTCTTTTCGGCCGACGCGGGTCGGTTCGCCGGTTTTGGGATCCACCAACATCAGGTTGGAGATGTGGATGGGTGTGGGTACCTCGTTGATGCCGCCCGGGTTGTCCTGGGTTGGGCGCGTATGTTTTTTCGCCATATTGACCTGGTCGACGATGGCGCGGTTCTTATCCGGAAAAACTTCCAGGACTTCGCGCGGGCGGTCCAGGTCGCGGTACGCACCGGCGATAACGACCACTCTGTCTCCCTTTTTGATCTTCAGCTTGGGGGCGAACCTGTCTTGCTGATTTTTAACTTTCTTTGCCATTGTATATCGCTTCGTAGTTGAACAATGAATTAAAGTACTTCCGGCGCCAGAGATACGATACGCATGTAGTCTCTTTCGCGCAGTTCACGTGCTACCGGGCCGAAAATCCGGGTTCCCCGGGGTTCGTCGGCAGCTGTGAGCAGTACGACGGCATTGTCGTCAAAGCGGATGTAAGAACCATCGCGGCGGCGCACTTCTTTTTTAGTGCGTACCACTACGGCTTTAGAGACGCTGCCCTTCTTAATTCCTCCCGGGGTGGCTTCTTTTACGCTCACCACGATCTTGTCGCCGATGGAGGCGTAACGGCGCTTTGAGCCTCCCAAAACACGGATGCAGAGCACTTCTTTGGCCCCGCTATTGTCCGCAACCTTTAGCCTGGTCTCTTGCTGGATCATCGTTCTAAGGTTTAAAGAATTTTACAGTTCGGAACGGCCAGGGGGTTTGATCCTCAGCCCGGCGCCCCACGCAATCTGATTTACTTGGCCCGCTCGACGATCTCCACGAGGCGCCAGCGTTTGCGTTTGCTCATCGGGCGAGCTTCCATGATGCGCACCGTATCTCCGATGTTGCAATCATTGTTCTCGTCGTGAGCGATGAATTTCTTGTTCTTCTTCACGTATTTGCCGTATATCGGGTGGCGGAGCCTACGTTCAACCGAAACGGCGATGGTCTTATCCATCTTATTGCTGGTAACCATTCCGATACGTTGCTTTCTGAGATTTCTGTCTTCCATTGTCATTCGGTTGTTTGAAACCTTCTTTCTCTTTTATAAAATTATTTGCGGCGCCTTCTGGCCCGTATCTTGGAGCGGTTACTCAGTTCTTCTGCCGACATATTGGTGATCTCGCGCCGGCGGATCTCCGTCCTCAGGCGCGCGATGTCACGGCGTACTTCCCGCAGGGTCAGCGGGTTGTCCAGGCCTTTGATGGCGTGGTCAAACTTCAGCTTCTGATATTGGGCTTCCGTATCCCGCAGTTCGCTGGCGAGGTCTGCGTCTGAATAATCCTGAAGCTCCAGGTATTTTTTCGTTGCCATGATATATTGATTATTTGGCCTTCACTAATGAATTTACTCCGCGTAGTCGGGGCGCATGACGAACTTCGTCAGTACCGGCAGCTTCTGAGCAGCCAGGCGCAGCGCTTCCTGAGCAGTTTCCTCACTGACGCCGTCGAGCTCAAAGAGAATGCGGCCCGGCTTCACCATGGCCACCCAGTGGTCGAGGGCGCCTTTTCCTTTACCCATACGCACTTCCTGCGGTTTTGCAGTGATCGGCTTGTCCGGGAAAATACGGATCCAGGTCTTACCTTCACGTTTCATAGAACGCGTCATGGCAACACGCGCCGCTTCGATCTGGCGGTTGGTGATCCGGCCACCGGTGATTGCCTTCAAGCCGAAAGAACCGAAAGCAATCCTGCTGCCTTTATGTGCCAGCCCCTTATTTTTCCCTTTCTGCTGCTTGCGGTATTTTGTTCTTTTTGGCTGTAGCATTTCTGTATGTATTTATGCGTCTGAATGTCAATAAAAAAGCTGTACAGGATGGCTTTTAAAAAAGCTTGGCAAAGGTACAGCATTTTTCTTAAAATTTCTAGCGGCGGCGCTGATTTCTTCCGCCTCTGCGGCGGTCTCCCCCCCCGCCTTTCTGGCGCTCCTGTACGCCGACGTGCGGAGAAAGGTCGCGCTTGCCGAGTACTTCGCCTTTGCAGATCCATACCTTCACGCCGATCTTTCCGTACACGGTCATGGCCTCTTTCAGGGAGTAGTCAATGTCGGCACGGAAAGTGTGCAGCGGGGTGCGGCCTTCCTTGTATTCTTCCGTACGCGCCATATCGGAACCATTGAGGCGGCCGGCGATGCGCACCTTGATGCCTTCGGCGCCGGCGCGCATGGTGGACTGAATGGCCATCTTAATGGCGCGGCGGTAGTTGATCCTTGCTTCCAGCTGCTTGGCGATGGATTCGGCAACGATATTGGCATCCAGCTCCGGCTTGCGGATCTCGATGATGTTGATCTGCACGTCCTTGCCGGTCAGCTTCTTGAGCTCCTCGCGGATGCGGTCCACCTCCGAGCCTCCTTTACCGATGATGATACCGGGGCGGGAGGTGTGAATGGTTATGGTGATTCTTTTCAGGGTGCGCTCGATAATGATGCGTGCGATACCACCTTTGGCAATACGGGCATCGAGGTAAATGCGGATCTTTTCATCCTCCACAACCTTGTCCGCGAAGTCCTTGCCACCAAACCAGTTGGATTCCCAACCTCTGATGATACCTAAGCGATTCCCAATTGGATTTGTCTTCTGGCCCATATCTATGGTATTACTAATTTTAGATTATGCCTATTCCTCAACAGGCGTTTCATCGATCTCTTCCAGCTCCACTTCATCTTCCAGTTCTTCGGCAGTATCGGCAGATACCGGCACGCGGTTCTCCACGATAATGGTCACGTGGTTGGTGCGCTTGCGAATGCGGTGCGCCCGTCCGTGTGGTGCTGGCCGGAAGCGCTTCAACATGGTGCCCTCGTCGACGTATGCCGTCTTGATGACGAGGTCGTAATCGTCTGCATTCTCGGCGCCGCCCAGCTTGTACTCCCAGTTGGCAATAGCCGAGAGTACCAGCTTTTCGAGCCAGCCGGCAGCCTCTTTTTTAGTGAAGCGCAGGATATCCAGGGCGTCCAGTACGTTCTTGCCGCGAATGTTATCGACGACCAGGCGCATTTTGCGCGCTGACATAGGAACGTTTCTGAGTCTAGCTACTGCTTCCATTACAATTTAGTTTTCAGTAGTTGCCGGCCCGGGAGCCGGCAACATGGAACAATTTATTTCTTACGGTTGCCTGAGTGCCCGCGGAAGTTGCGCGTGGGAGTGAATTCGCCGAGCTTGTGGCCTACCATGTTTTCAGTGATAAATACGGGCACAAAGGTCTTGCCGTTGTGTACGGCGATGGTTTCCCCGACCATGTCGGGAATGACCATGGAAGAACGAGACCAGGTTTTGATCACGGTCTTCTTCTTTGATTCCTTTGCCTTTTCCACTTTATCCATCAGCCTGTGGAAAACATAGGGCCCTTTTTTAATTGATCTTGCCATTGTTAACCTACTTTTTTTAAGTGCAAAGCGCTTAGCTAGCGCTTTTTGCCGGTTTTCCTCCTGGAAATAATCAGTTTATTCGACTTCTTCTTCGGCTTGCGGGTCTTCTGCCCCTTGGCCATCTGTCCATTGCGCGAGCGCGGATGGCCTCCGGAAGCTTTGCCTTCGCCACCGCCCATGGGGTGGTCTACAGGGTTCATGGCTACGCCACGGGTACGCGGGCGGCGGCCTTTCCAACGCTTTCTTCCGGCCTTGCCCATGATCTCCTGGCTGTGGTCGGAGTTGGAAGTCGTCCCGATCGTCGCTTTGCAATCGGAGAGTATGCGCCGTACTTCGCTGGAGGGCATCTTCACTACGGCGTATTTGCCCTCGCGGCCCATCAGCGTCATGTAAGTACCTGCACTACGGGCCAGTATGGCGCCGTGCCCCGGCTGCATCTCCACCGCGTGTATGGTGGAACCGAGCGGGATATTGCGCAGGGGCAATGCGTTGCCCAAGTTGGGGGCGGCATCTTCGCCGGACATGATCTCGTCTCCTACGGCCAGCTTGTCCGGTGCCAGGATATAGCGCTTTTCGCCATCCTGATATTCCACCAGGGCGATGTAGGCCGTGCGGTTGGGGTCGTACTCGATGGTACGCACCGTAGCCGGCATGCCGTCCTTATCGCGCTTGAAGTCAATGATGCGGTAGCGGCGTTTATGCCCGCCACCACGGTAACGAGCCGTCATGCGGCCCTGGTTGTTGCGGCCGCCGGAGCTCTTCATGGGCGCCAGCAGGCTCTTTTCCGGCTTATCGGTGGTCACCTGCTCGTTGCGGTTTCCGATGCGGAAACGCGTGCCGGGAGTGACCGGGTTGTGTTTCTTAACTGCCATGGTTTCTGTTTTCAGTCTGTGCTCAGAGATACGTGCAGGAAGCCCGGTGTGGCCAGAGCCCGGCGGCAGGGAACAGATAACCTGCTGATGCCGGGGCCAGGCTGGCCTGCTTTGCCCCTGAAGCGTTTAATATTAAATATCTCCAAAGAAATCGATCTCCTCGCCTTCTGCGAGGGTCACTACTGCTTTTTTATAAGCGGGCTTTCTGCCCTGAATAAGGCCAGAGCGAGTAGTCCGGTTCTTCGCCTTTGCGGGCATGATCAGGGTATTGACGGACTCTACCGTTACCTGGTACATGTCTTCCACGGCCTTGCGGATCTCGATCTTATTGGCGCCTTTATTGACGACGAAGCTATACCGGTTGCCTTTTTCCGACAGCATTTCCGCCTTTTCCGTGATCAAGGGCTTAATGAGAATCGTCTTTGCCATTTTCTTATCTGTTGTGGAAAACTGTTCGCCCCTGGGGGCAGCCACAGCTCCTTTTAATTACCAAATGTTTTGATGATCTTCTCCACCGCTCCTTCGGACAGTACCAGTTTGCCGGCATTGAGGACCCCATAGGTGCCCAGGTCGCTGGCGCGCACTACCTGGCAATTCTGCAGGTTGCGGCTGGAGAGGTAGACCTCTTTTTCGTGGTCAGTGGTTACCAGAGTGGCTTTCTGGCCGTCGATTTCCAGCGCTTTAAGGATGTTGCAGAACTCCTTGGTCTTGGGCGCTTCGAAGGAAAAGTCCTCTACGACGAGCAGGTTGCCTTCTGCTGCCAGGCTGGACAGCACCGATTTGCGGGCCAGCTGCTTTACCTTCTTGTTCAACCGGATGCCATAGCTGCGGGGACGCGGGCCGAAAACACGGCCACCACCGCGAAACAGCGGGTTCTTAATATCCCCGGCACGAGCCGTACCGGTACCTTTCTGACGCTTGATCTTACGCGTCGAACCGGTAACTTCACCCCTTTCCTTGGCCTTGTGCGTACCCTGGCGCTGATTGCCCATGTACTGCTTGACCGCCAGGTATACCGCATGTTCATTCGGCTCTATACCGAAGATCTCATCCGGCAGTTCGACTTCCCTGCCGGTAGTTTTGCCCTGGATATTTAAAACTTCGAGTTTCATTATCTTGTGTGTTTGTGTGCTGCCGCTGCCTGCCGCCCGTACAGGCCGAAGGCTTCGGAGGCACCCCTACCACTTTGGGTAAGGGGCAAGAATGAATTACTTTTCAAGAATAACATAGGACCCTTTGTGGCCGGGAACAGCTCCTTTAACCAGGATCAGGTTCTTCTCGGGAAAAATTCTGAGTACTTCCAGATTCTTGATCTTGGCGTTCTTGCCGCCGGTGCGGCCCGCCATTCGCATTCCCTTGAATACCTTGGACGGGAAGGAGGAGGCGCCAATAGAACCCGGAGCACGCTGCCGATTGTGCTGCCCATGGGTGGCGTCATTCACACCGCGGAAACCGTGGCGTTTGACAACACCCTGAAAGCCTTTGCCCTTAGTAGTGCCTAACACACTCACCATGTCGCCCTCTGCGAATACTTCTTCCACTTTGAGGAGGTCGCCGATGGCCTTTTCCGTGAGGTCGAAATCGCGAAATTCAACAACTTTGCGCTTGGGGCCTGTCTTTGCTTTGTCGAAATGCCCTTGGAGAGCTTGGGTTGTGTTCTTGACCTTGGCGTCGCCATAGCCTATCTGCAGGGCGCTATAGCCATCCGATTCTTCCGTTTTCACCTGTGTAACCACACAGGGGCCGGCTTCGATCACGGTGCATGCTACATTGCGCCCCAAGGCGTCGAACATGCTGGTCATTCCTACTTTCTTACCGATAATACCGTTCATCAGCATTCGTTTTTTGTAATAGGCATTAGATCCCAGGCTGAGGCGCCCGGAGATAAGCACTCTTCTCTTCCCGTGCGGGAAGAAAGGGTTGCAAAGACAAGGCACCTCCTATCCGGCGGCCTAATGCCGTATGTAATGAATGGTTTACGTCAATTTAACCTGAATGTCAACCCCACTGGGCAGTTCC
>CAYVVK010000086.1:0-13980 GCA_964454855.1 uncultured Phaeodactylibacter sp.
ACGTTCCAACGTTCCAACGTTCCAACGTTCCGACGTTCCGACGTTCCGACGTTCCAACAATAATCACTATCTTTCTTTAAAGCCAAGCTTATGCCAAAGGAGGACATCCGCTTTCAGGAAAGGGATGAGATACAGGGCCTCATCAACAGGCCGCCGGGCTGGATACTAAGCTACGGAAATGGCGCCCTGTTGGCCACCGTGCTGCTGGTACTGGTACTGGCGGCGGTGATCCGTTATCCGGATGTGATGGAAGCGCCGGCCTATCTCAGCAGCGAACAGCCGGCAGTGGCCGTCACCGCTCCTTCGGGAGGAATACTGCAGCAGCTGCTGGTTCAGGATGGAGAAGAAGTAGAAAAGGAGGCTCCCCTGGCAGTCATCGGCGGGCGGGCCCACTGGCAGGCAGTGCGCCGCCTGGAGGCGCTGCTTCAGCAAACCGGCCTGGCTGCCGGGCCATCTTTTCCGCCGGATACTCCATTTCCCCCGATCGAAGGCCTGGGCAGCCTGCAGGCGCCCTACAACCAGCTGCGGCTCAGGCTTCAGCAGCTGTCCTTTTTCCGGGAGCAGCAAAGTGCCCGGGCCCGCATTCAGCACCTGGAAGAACAGCTGGCGAAGATCCGCGAGCTTAACGAGTCCCTGCAGATACAGATAGATACCCTGGAACGGGAAGTGGCTATCGCCCGCAACAACTACCGACAGTACGAGCAGCTCTTTCAACGGGGATCCGCCAGCGAGCTGGAAGTGGAAACTTCCCAGACGGCCTACCTGCGCTACCAGAGGCAGCTGCAGGCCCAGCGCGATGAACTGCTGGACAACCAGCTGGCCATGAACCGGTTGGAAACCCAGGTGCTGATGCTCCGCCAGGAAGAGGCTTTGGAGGAGCAAAACCACCTGGCGGCCCTTACCGAATCTGCCAACGAGCTGCAGCATGCGATGGAAGGCTGGAAGGCCCGTCGGCTGGCCAGCGCCCCCATCGCCGGAAAAGTGGTGTTCACTGCCCCCCTGGCGGAAGGCCAGTACCTGAATGCGGAACAGGAATTGGCCCAGTTGCTGCCCGCCGGCGAAGCGCCTGTCCTGGCCATTGCCCAGCTCGCTGCCCCAGGCATCGGCAAAGTACAAAAAGGACAGGAGGCCCGGGTCCGGCTGGATGCCTACCCCTACCGGGAATACGGGCAGCTCAGAGGCCGGGTGGAACACATCGCCTCCGTGCCCAGAGCCGGCGCCAACCAATACCTGCTCACCATCAGCCTGCCCGATGGCCTGCGTACCAGCTTCGGCCAGGATATCCCCTTTCAACAGCGCCTTTCCGGGCAGGCCTATATCATCACCGCCGACCGCAGCTTCCTGGGGCGCCTTTTCGGCCGGCTCAGGGCGGTTTTTATCCAATGACCCCTTGGTTTTGAAGCAATACTGTCTTATCTTTGCACCTCGTTTGAATATGCATTAACCTTTTTAAATAAATCAATCAATGTTCGCAATCGTAACCATAGCTGGTCAGCAGTTTAAAGTTGAGGAAGGGCAGGAGCTCTTCGTCCACCAGTTAGAAGCCTCTGAAGGCGACTCCGTCGGTTTCGACCAGGTGCACCTGCTCGATCAGGACGGCAACGTCTCTATAGGCAAGCCGGTGCTGGACGCAAAGGTGAACGCCACCGTGCTGGAGCACGTCAAAGGCGACAAAGTCATCGTTTTTAAGAAGAAGCGCCGCAAGGGGTACCGCCGCAAGAACGGCCACCGCCAGCGCTTCACCAAGATCAAGATCGATAGTATTGCCGTATAATCCCCGGCGTTCGGGATACACGGCCCTTTTTTGAATATTAAATTTTTGGAGAAATGGCACATAAAAAAGGTGTTGGTAGTACAGACAACGGCCGGGACAGTAAATCGAAACGGCTTGGAGTAAAACTTTTCGGCGGCCAGGAAGCAAGAGCCGGCAATATTATAGTTCGCCAGCGGGGCACCAAGTTCCACCCGGGCGATAATGTATACATGGGTAAAGATTTCACCCTTCACGCGGCTATCGATGGCACCGTATCTTTCCGCCGCCGGCGCAAAGACCGTACCTTCGTCAGCATCCTCCCCTTCGAGGGTAACGGCCAGCTGCTGCAGGAAAAGCCGGTAAAACCGGCTAAGGAAGAGCCCCCCGTGAAGCAAAGCGAGGAAGTGATAGCCAAATCTGCTCCGGCTCCGGAAGCTAAGGAGGAGGCTCCGAAAGCCAAATCTGCTCCGGCCCCGGAAGCTAAGGAGGAGGCTAAAGCAAAGGCTGCCCCCGCTCCGGAGGCAAAAAAAGAAGAAGCCCCTAAGGCAGAAGAAAAGCCGAAAACTTCCAAATCCGGAAAAATCACCTTACCTTCAGGGAAGAAAGTTACAGTTGATGACCTGAAACTCGTCGATGGCATCGGCCCGAAGATCGAAGGCCTGCTGAACGAAGCCGGCATCAATACCTGGCAGGACCTCGCGGATGCGCCCAGGGACAAAGTCCAGGGTATCCTTGATGAAGCAGGCTCCCGCTACAGCATGCACGACCCGGAAACCTGGTCGAAGCAGGCTCGGCTGGCCGCTGAAGAAAAGTGGGAAGAACTGGAAGCATTCCAGGACAGCCTCAAGGGAGGCCGCAAGGTTGACGAAGACGAAGATTAGAAGATACTAAGCAATAGTTTTAGTTTTCATAGCTTTATATTTCGGGCCCTATCAGAGATAGGGCTTTTTTTTTGGGTACGGGTAACGAAGCTAATGCCACCAGGGTGAAACAATGCAGCAATCCAACCCCATATGAAACACGAGGGGCCAGCCGGCTTGCCAGCACAGGCAGGCGGGCTCGGCAAGGCCGGGGCAATCCAACAATTTAGCAATGTACCCCCCCTGAAATAAACCCCCTCAAGCTCGACTATCGAAGCAGCAAAGGTATGTTGTCCAGGTGCACTTACACCTCCTCCACCGCGCCCTTGGGCACCCAGCCTTCCGTGGAATCCGCCAGGCGCACTTTGTGCCAGTTTCCAATGTCATCCAAAATTCGCACCGTCATTCCCTCCTGCAAACCGCGAACGGCTTGGCTTTCCTCTTCAGGAGCAGAGCGGAGCACCGCATCTGCGGCGAGTACAACGGCTGTATTGCTATAGAATTCCTGCCGGGCCCGCCCGTAGGCCAAAAGGAAAGGCAGGCTGCTGAGCACCAGCAGTAGGATACCTGTAATGAACCCCCATTTTTTCCGGCGGCGGATGCTGCTTAGCAGCCATACCGCCAGGCCCAGCGCGGCCAGCCAGAGCATGGCCAGCCCCAGGATGCTCCAGGAACGGGAGGTCATGGAATTCTGCAGGGAAAGCCAGCTTTGTACCAGCCCGGATTGCTTAAGGTCGATGACTTCATCCGGCATCTGCCGCCGGACGAACCTCAGGTTGTGCAGGGTGTTTTCATCGTCGGGGTCCAGTTTCAGGGCGCGCTCGTAATTGAGCACCGCCCGCCCGGCCTCTCCCTGCCGGTAGTAGGCATTGCCCAGGTTGTAATAGAGGGCCTCTGATTCGCGGCCTTCCGCCAGCAGGGTTTCGTAAAGATCGATGGCCTGTTCGTAGTTTTGATCCTGGTAAGCCTGGTTGGCGGCCTGCAGGGTTTGCCGGGGCTGGGCGTTGGCCAGGGCAGATAGCAGTGAGGTGAGAAAAACAGTTATAAAAATTCGCTTCTGAAGTAGAATGGATGAGTGCATGATCCTGCTTTGATTTATGATTTCTGAGTCTTGATTTCTGAGTCTTGATTTGATGGCCATGCATGGCCGCACCCCAAGGGAGAAAATCGAAAATCAAACATCGCGATTCAAGATTCAAAAATCAAGCGCCAAAGATCGTCAAACCTATTTATTCTTCTCCCCCTTCCGGCGCTTCCGCCGCAGTATCGGGTTCAGGAACCTGAGGTGTTGGGCCCTTTTCCGGCGATTCCGCCGCTGCGGGCTCTGCCTTCGCGCTTACCGGCCGTGCCGTACGCGGTTCCAGAGGCTTGAAAAGGTCATCTATGCGCATAGGGCGGCGCTTCTTTTCCCAGAAGAAGCCGGGCATACGCAGGGCATCGTGATTGGCCTGCTGCATGGGCAGCATTTCCGCCTGCGGCTGGGTGAAGAATTTGATCTTATCCACCTGATTATCCCCGAAGTAGAGCATCATCTCGCTGCAGATGGTCTTGTTCACCCCTATGTATCCGCCCTCCTCGTCGCGGGCGTAGTAGATGGATTCCGCATTGCCGACGACCGACATGCGGCGCAGTTCATTTTCCTTAAAGAAAGCGGTGATGTTCTTTCCCTTGATCTGATTAAAGAAAACCTCATCGGGAGAATTGATGATCAGGCCGTTATTGCGCATGAAGATGGTGTCTATCCTGCCATCTGCCAGTTGCATCAGGACGGTATCCGCCGTAAACTGGGAAGTGTCTGACCAGACGATGGGATCGTGGAAGAGCCGAAAGATGGAATCGGTGGTGCTATAGGTCAGCGAATCGCAGATGGCCTGCATATTGCTCTTGAAGATGCGTACATCGTAGAAGGCCTGCAGCTGCCGGGCGCTGTCGCTGGCCACTGAGTCCTCGCGCACGGCCAGCAGGGTATCGGAGGCCATGAAGAGGGAGTCGCCGTCGATATTGGTGATCAGCAAGGGCCGGCCTCCACGGCCGCCACTGGCCTTGAGGTAATCCGTTTTGCGGTCATAATCGGCATGCTCACAGACAATGGTCAGTTCGGCGGAGGTATCCCGCCAGATGACGTTGCCCGTGGCGATGCCCATACCCTTCTCCTCGCTGTAGTCCACCTGGTCGGCCATGAGGATCTGCGGCGGGTCGCTGATCACAGAGCGGCCGCGGGTGGAATACACTTCCCTGACGGCATCGTAGGTGATCTCGTCGGCCACGATATTCTGCTTTTCATCCTGGTAGCGGGCGTTGCCTGTGAGGAAGGTCTTGTCCTTGGCCTCATCGTAACGGATCTCATTGGCCGTGGCGCGGCGCTCTCCATCCACGAAGCTGGCGTCGCCTTCCAGGCTGTAGATGTCCTTTTCTCCGTCGTAGCTGATGGTATCTGCCGTAGCCTGTTGCTCTCCTTTGAGGTACTGGGCGTTTTTGGTAAACTCGGCGTATTTGTTCTCCGTATCGTAGAATCCGTCTTCGGTATAAATCCGTGTACTGTCACTGCTGATCAGGGTGGGGCCCAGGAAAGTGACGACCTTGGTTTCCGTGTTGAAGCCCAGCGTATCGGAGCGCAGGTTGAAATCCGGGTTGACGACGATCACACTATCCTTGAAGTAGATCTGTTTTTCCTGGGTGTAGTAATAGCCTTTCTTGCTGGTGAGCTGAGTGGAATCCAGGACCAGGGTGGCGCCGTTGCTGTAGGTGGCCAGTTTTTCGTTCAGGTCGTAGGTAAGCCGGTCGGTGAACAGCTTTTGTTCACCGTTGACGAGCACCACCTCCCCGTAGAGTTCGGCGACGCGCAGCAGGCCGTCGTACCTGGCCGAATCGGCAAAGACGCTGACGGTATCGTTCTGCTGGATGATCACATGGCCATTGGCCACTACGTGGATGCGGTTTCTGATGACAGCCGTATCGCAGTACATGTAGATGCTATCCTGCCGCAGTTCCACATTGCCTTCCAGCTTTTGAATGACGGTATCCTTCTTCTGGATGTACTCAAAAACATCGGCATGGTCGACGTCCACATTACTGCGTTTCACCGTATCCTGCGGGCTGGCCGCTTTGGGCTTCGGCCGGAGGGGCGCCTGCGCGAAAGCTGACAGGCCCGCCATTAACAGCAGCAGCAAAAACGATATTTTATATGTGTTCATCCATTTCATTTCGAACTACAAACATCACACTTTATCATCAAAAAAACGGGTATACACGGGCTTTGTTAAGTAGATTAACCATTATTTAACGGTCAGTAGGGCCCCTGAAGAATAAACCAAGCCGCTGGGCGGCCTTTAGCCGCCGAGCGGCAAGCCCAGCAACATCTCCGCCCCCTCCTCCCCTACCAAACTGCCGATGGCCACGCCCATGCCCCCGAGGCGGACGGCCACCACAATCCTCGGGGACAGTTGTTGAACGATGGGCGCTTTCACACTACCCACCCCCATGATGCCGCTCCACCACTGCTCGATCTCCACCTCCCGCCCCGGCAGCACCACCTCCCGCAGCAACCCGATCAGCGTCCGCCGGATGAGGGGATTATTGCCGAATTCATCGGTGGTTTCCCCTTCGGGGTCGAGATTGCGGCCGCCGCCCAGGAGGATGCGGCCATCAATATTGCGGAAATAGTAATAGCCGCGGTCGTAGTGAAAGCAGCCTTTTATTTTCAGGCCCGGGATGGGGGCGGTGATCATGGCCTGGTTGCGGGCCGGCTGCACTTCCAGTTGGGGCAGCAGCCTTTGGGCGAAGCCATTAGTGGCCACGATCACCTGGCCGGCACGGAAGGGCCAGCCTTCTTCGGTACGCAGCTCTATGCCATCCGATAGTTCCTCTACCGACTGAATGCCGATGCCATTATAAAGGCGGATGCCCTGATCCTGCACCAGTTCCAGTAGCGCGCGCATCATCTCTCCGGTATGCAACTGGCCTTCTGCGGTATTTTCAATGAGGAAAGGCACCTTCCCCAGCCCGAATTCAGCTGCCCGTTCGCCGGCCGGGCGATAGGTTTCTTTTTTTCCCGTGATGTCCCTAAGGTGCCGGTTAAAGGGTGTAATGGCTTCCCGGCAGCGTTCGTACAGTTCGGCTTCTTCCTTGCGGAAGAGCTCGAAGCCGCCCCAGGAGCGGTACTGCAGGCGCTCGTCTCCCAGGCGGCTGCGCAGGCGCTGCAGGCCGCGCCAGCGGCGTTCCACCAGTTGCCAGCAGTCCTCTTCTCCCTGTTTTTCCATATCTTCCAGCAATTCGGATACACTGCCGAAACAGGCGAAGCCCGCATTGCGGGTACTGGCGCCAAGGGGAAAAGGGCCGCGCTCCAGCACCACGACGCGGGCTTTCGGCGCCAGTTCGCGCGCCCGCAGGGCTGCATTCAGCCCTACAATGCCGCTGCCGACTACGGCGATATCGATATCCCTGAAAAAGGACTCGCGTTCCCAGTAACTCAGCTGATAGGATAGATTCTGCTTTCTTTGCAAGGCTTAATGGTTTTGTTATTTTCACCCAAAATTAGGGATAAGCTATGAATAGAAAAACGGCCTGTTCTTCCTGGAAAAAATACGCATTGATCATCACCATGTCATCTATTTTTCAAATGCTCTCTCTTCATGCTCAGAACCCGGACCCCGGGCGCTTTGCCGATCAGGTACGGGAATTGGTGGAAGCCAGCCCCGCTTCCGGCCTTAACGGCCCCATCCTCTTCACCGGCAGCTCCAGTGTGCGCATGTGGCACCGCATTGCCGAAGACCTTGGGCAGCCCTCCATACTGAATATGGGCTTCGGCGGCTCTCAGATGAGCGACCTGCTGCACTACGCCCAATTGCTTATCATTGCCCAGCGCCCCGGTAAGGTATTCATTTACGAAGGAGACAACGACATCGCCCACGGCAAGGCCCCCTCCCGCGTCATGCGGGATACCCGCCGGCTGCTCCGCCTGCTCGGCCGGCAACTTCCCGGGGTGCCGGTGGTGCTCATTTCCTCCAAGCCCAGCCCCTCACGCTGGAATTTGAAGAATAAATACGAGCGGCTGAACCGAAAAATGGAGCGCCTGTGCCGGAAAAAGCAAGGGCTGGCCTTCGCCGATGTCTGGGCGATCATGCTGGACGAGGCCGGCCGGCCGAGGGCGGATATCTTTCTGGAAGACCAGTTGCACATGAATCAGGAAGGATACAACTTATGGGCGGAGGTGATCCGCAACTACCTGTAGAATTTGCTATTTTTGAAGCCTCATTGTAAATCAAAAACCTGAAATATGCTACAACGCATCCAATCCATCTTACTCCTTCTCGCCGCTGCCGCTTCGCTGGGGGTTTTCGGCCTTCCCTTCGCCACCACCCCTGAACCAGTGGACAGGTCCATCATCTTTGCCGATGCCGACTTTGACGTGCAGGACCACCTCGGCATGATGTTGCTTTTCGGGCTGGCCGGGCTGGTCGCGCTGGCCGGTATTTTTGCTTACAGGAACCGGCCCTTACAAATGCGGCTCAGCCTTTTCGTTTTCATTGCCAACCTGATAGGAGTGGCCTTTGGCATCATCTACTATATGCAAAACACCACGGAGATGGTAGAAAAGGAGGTCAATGACGGCCTGGGTATCTTTTTGCCGGCAGCGGCCATGATCCTTGCCCTGCTCGCCTCCCGTTACATCAAAAAGGACGAGAAGCTGGTACGGTCTATGGACCGCCTGCGTTAATGCCGGGGGTACTGGAGAAAATAAAAATAGCCCTGTGCTGGCTGGCAGCAGGGCTATTTTTTTTCTTGTACGGAAGTATAATCTATTTATTACCTTCTGGACTGGTTCGGGTTCTTCTTTGCGGAGTAGTTCACTTTCAGCTGCCCGGATTTGCGGAGCTGGGTTTTGACATCCTGCACGATACCCATGGTCACTTCGCCATCCACCCGAAGGGAAGAAGTGATCTGGCCGTGGCGGGATTCCGGCACCTTGATCTTGTGTTTCTCAAGGAAGAGCGGGATATCCGCGGTAGTGGCAAACTTGTCTCCGAGTTGAAGGCGGGGCTTGGTACCGTAAAGGGCCTGATACCTTTCAATAGGCTTGCCGATATAGAGGTAGTTTACCAGCGATTTTTCCTCCAGCTTGGTCAGTTCCGTCGCGTAAGGAGTGCTCACTTTAACTTTCAGTTCCGCATCCCTTAATACCGTCACCACCATAAAGAAGAACAGCAACATGAAGATGATGTCCGGAAGTGAAGCTGTAGAAATTGCGGGAGAAGTTTTGCCTCTTTTTTTAGAAAACTTAGACATGATGATTCAGTTTTGATCTCCTGGTGGAGAAGGGTTCCGATGAGTGAATGATAAAAAGGGGCGCCCCGCCGTTTCCGGCGGGGCTTATTTACCCTTGTTTATTCTTCACCGAATGCGGTCGGTTCAGCTTCCGACAGTACAAATGGGATTTCCTCGCGGATCGTCTTTTTATAGGCAAAAGGCATATCCTCACTGTAGGGTACTCCATATTGTCGTTGGCTGAATTCATCCCAAAGTTCATTGTACGCCGCTTTTAGCTCATTGTACACTTCGAGATAGGCTTTATAGCTTGTGCCCCGGTCGTTTTTCAGCGAAATGATCGCTTTGGTCGGTTTTTCCGACATCTGCG
Organism: uncultured Phaeodactylibacter sp.; assembly: GCA_964454855.1. Lineage (GTDB taxonomy): Bacteria > Bacteroidota > Bacteroidia > Chitinophagales > Saprospiraceae > CAYVVK01. The sequence goes on from CAYVVK010000086.1 coordinate 9,248, forward strand.
GGTCATTATAGGGGTTGGCGATGAAGAGTTTCGCCTCTTCGCGCAGGCGGTCTACATCCATCAATTCCCCCCGTACGAGGAGTTGGTCCTGTGCATTCACCAGTACGGAGAAAACGTTGCGTTTTTTCAGCTTGGTGATATCCGGTTCCTCTTCCGACCAGGGTGGCAGCTTTACCGTGATGCCTTTGTCCTCGACGATGGTCGTCGTTACCAGGAAAAAAATCAGCAACAAGAAGGCAATGTCGGCCATTGAACCTGCATTGATCTCGTTGGTCATCCGATCCTTGGCGCTAATTTTTGCCATAATTGTGCCTTTTTACTTGAACAAATTGCGAATCTCAGCGAATATAAAGGCGATGGCAGCCACAGCCACAAGCGCTACCGCGGTAGAGATGCCACCGCTGATGAACTTGAGGTTGTTGGTGGTAAACTCCGCACCGCCTTGTTCAAAGTTGTCGATCGCTCCCTGAATATAGGGAGTCGGCTCTCCGCTTGCCATCGAGTAAGAGACGAAAAAGACAACGAGCAGGATAGCCAGTCCGATGATCCCTTTTATGGACCCCCGGAAGTCGCTGGCAATATGGTAAAAACCAAAGATCAGCATGGACAGGGCAGCGATCACCGTGAGGGCGATGGCGCCGGCAAGGCCGAAGTTGAAGATCGTGGTCTCATCCTGTTGTTCTTCCGGCAGGGTGGAGAATTCTCCGACATTAGAGATCACCGTAGCCAGGAAGATAATCGTTATCAATACACCTAACCAGAAGGCCAGCGTCTGGCCGTTTTTGGTTAAGAATTTATACATAGTGGTATTGATTTCTCTTATTTCTTAAAAATGTTGTTGGCGGCCATGATGTCAACCAGAGCGATGGAAGCATCTTCCATCTTGTTGACGATCCCGTCGATCTTGCTGACGATGTAGTTGTAGAAGATCTGCAGGATAATGGCCACGATAAGGCCGAATACCGTAGTCAGAAGAGCCACCTTAATACCGCCGGCAACTACCGAGGGGGAAAGGTCACCCACTGCTTCGATACGGTCGAAGGCCTGGATCATACCAATTACCGTACCCATAAAGCCGAGCATCGGTGCAATAGCGATGAAAAGAGAAATCCAAACCAGGCCGCGCTCCAGCAGGCCCATTTGTACACTACCGTAGGACACAATAGCTTTTTCCACTGCCTCCGGGCCGTCATCGGCGTTCTTGAGGCCTTCGTAAAGGATGCTGGCGGTAGGGCCCTGCGTAGACTTGCAGACCTCCATAGCGCCCTGCAGGTCACCGGACTTGAGGTGCTCATCGATACGGGCCAGCAGTTTGTCCGTATTGGTGGTCGCAATGTTGAGGGTGATGATGCGCTCGATACAGAAGGCCAGGCCAAGGATCAAGCACACAAGTACGAAGCTCATAAAGCGCCAGTCACCGTCGATAAAGTATTTCTTCAGTACCTGGTAGCCGCTCTGAGGGGCGTCACCCTCTTCGTCAGCCATAGTCGTTGTCGCAGCAGCAGGCTCTTCTTCCTCAGCCGGAGCAGGCTCTTCAGCGGCGGCAGTATCCTCTGCCATTTGCTCAGTACCTTGATCATCAGTTTCAGCATCCTGTGCGTATACGAAATTGCCGGAGAATACTGCCAAGCCAAGAACCAGCAGCAGTGCTATTAATTTTCGCATAGTCAATAAGGTTTTACGATTGTTTTTGAAAGTTTAGTTAAACACTAAGTTGGTTTAGCGGAGAGAGAGGGATTCGAACCCTCGATACCCTTTCGGGTATACACGCTTTCCAGGCGTGCCTCTTAAGCCACTCGAGCACCTCTCCTTAACCTAGGGAAACTTTTAATCTAAAGCTCAAAAGGCAGCTTCCATCCTTTCTGGCTTTGAGCAAATATAGGTATTAAGAACCTTTTGCCAATACCGAATAACACAAAAATTGTAAAAAGATGGAATAAATCAAAATTTTCAACCGCCCTTGAAGATACTACTTCCGACATATCAAGCGTTTATAGGCTTATTTTCTTTCTGCCTTTTCACTGGCCTGCCCCGCCACTGCGAATGCCGCCAGTGCATTTTCAGTGGTGATTTCCGCCGTTTCCCGGAAGGAAAGGCCCTTTATCGCCGCCAGTTTCTCTGCCACCAGCCGAAGGTATGCGCTCTCATTGCGCTTGCCCCGCCGGGGCGCCGGCGCCAGATAGGGCGCATCTGTTTCCAAAACGACATGCTCCAGGCTTATTTTTTCCATTACCTTATCCAGGCCGGCATTCTTGAAGGTCAGCACGCCACCTATACCGAGGTAAAAGCCGAGGTCCGTAATGCGCTTCGCCTGCTGCTCGTCGCCCGTAAAGCAATGGAATATCCCCCGCAGCCGGCTGTCCCGGATCTCTTCCAGCATATCGATGATAATGTCCGTCGCATCCCGGGAGTGTATGACAATAGGTATTTCCAGCTCCATCGCCCAGCCGATCTGGGCCAGGAAGGCCTCCTTTTGCTGCTCGAAAAAGGTTTTATCCCAGTAGAGGTCGATGCCGATCTCCCCTACCGCGCAGAAAGGCCGTTCGTCCAGCCATTTGCGAACGACGGCCAGTTCTTCTTTATAATTTTCCCCAACGGAACAGGGGTGCAGGCCCATCATGGCATGACAGCGCTCCGGATAGGCTTCTTCCAGCGCCAGCATGCCTGCTATGGATGAACTGTCGATATTGGGAAGGTAGAACTGCTCCACACCACTATCTATTGCCCGCTGCATCATCTCACCCCGGCCTTCGTCGAATTGTTCGGCGTAAAGATGGGCGTGAGTATCGATCAACATCATGTTCTCTTTTCTGTTTTCCACAAATGTATAGATTATATTTTAAACGTTTTTGGTGTGTTGGATGGATTATCCTATTTTCCCGCATTCCAAAAGGCAAACGCACTTATGGCTAAAAAGAAAAAGTACTACGTCGTCTGGGAAGGCAATAAGCCCGGCATATACGATTCCTGGACGGACTGCCAGCTGCAGATCAAAGGCTATCCCGGCGCCAAATACAAGGCCTTCAAAAGCCGGGAGGAGGCCGAAGCGGCCTTCCGGGTAGCCTTTACCGGCCACATTAGCAGCAAAGCACCTGGTACAGCCCCAAAGAAAACTGCCGTCAGCGAGGAAGCCCGCAAAGAGATCGTCTGGGACAGCATCAGCGTGGATGCCGCCTGCAGCGGAAATCCGGGAGTAATGGAATACCAGGGCGTGGATACCGCCACCAAATCACAGATCTTCCACAAGAAATTCAGCCTGGGCACCAATAATATCGGCGAGTTTCTGGCCCTCGTACACGCCCTGGCCCTGCTGAAACAAGAGGGAAAGGACACGCCTGTATATACAGACTCCAAAATTGCCATGGGATGGGTGAAGCGCAAAAAGGCGAAAACCCAGTTGGTGCGCAACGCCAAAACGGAACTGCTCCATACCCTAATCACACGGGCGGAGGCCTGGTTGAAGAACAATACCTACAAAAACCCCATCCTGAAATGGGATACGGAACGCTGGGGGGAGATCCCGGCGGATTTTGGGAGGAAGTAAGGAGTGTGCATTGGTGTTTTCGTGCATTGGCCGGCAAGACGCATACACGACTGCATCACCTCCCGGCCGCAAACTTCATCTTATACTCCACACTCACCTTGCCCTTCCTGATGTCCTGCAGTTTGCGGTGCACCAGCCTCCTTTTGAGCGGCTTGAGATGCTCGGTGAAGAGCACGCCGTCGATGTGGTCGTATTCGTGCTGGATGACGCGGGCGTTAATGCCCGTGAAAACCTCCTCGTGTTCTTCGAAGTTTTCATCCTGATAGCGCAGGCGGAGTTGCGGAGGGCGGTTCACATCACCGCGTACATCGGGTATGCTGAGGCAGCCCTCCTCGTACGTCCAGGGTTCGCCGGCCTCTTCTACCTTGTAGGCGTTGATGAACACCCGCTTGATGCCTTCGTCTTCCTTGCCTTCCTCCATGATCTGTCTGGTGTCGACTAGGAACAGGCGAATGGATTTGCCGACCTGGGGAGCAGCCAGGCCCACGCCATCGGCATGATACATGGTCTCCCACATGTCTTCGATCAGCTTATCGAGTTCGGGGTAATCCGGGCCAATATCTTCCCCCCTTTGTTTCAGGACGGGCTGCCCGTAAGCGTATATCGGTAATAACATTTGCCGCTTTAATTTCTTTTCGTTTCCAGATAATCCTGTAAGATCAGTATGGCGCTCACCTTATCCACCAAACCTTTTTCCCGGCGCTTCTTTTTTTTGGCGCCGCTTTGCAGAATGGCCTGTTTGGCCTCTTCGGAAGTGTAACGCTCATCATGAGTTACAACTTCTATGCCGGGAAAAAGTTTTCTCAGCTTGCGCACCAGGCCGACCACCAGATGGTGGATCTGCGCCGGCCGGCCGTCCGGGTGCAGAGGCTCCCCGACGACGATGGTTTCCACCTCTTCCTCTGCCAGGTACCGGTGTAGAACCTCCAGCAGCTCTGGAGTGCCTACGGTATCCAGCCCGCTCACAATGAGCTGCAGGGAGTCGGTCACGGCCAGGCCTGTGCGTTTGGTGCCGTAGTCTATGGCGAGAATTCTTGGCAAATTAAATTGTTGTATTGATCAATGGTTAAATGGTTAGGGCCAGCAAATGGCTGCTGCCCCGGTTTCGCAAAAATAAGAGGAAAATCTTGACCTTTTTGACTTTTACCTTTTGACTTTTACCTTTTGACTTTTACCTTTTACCTTTTAC
>CAYVVK010000087.1:0-4184 GCA_964454855.1 uncultured Phaeodactylibacter sp.
TGGCGTCTTTGCTGAATTGCTCAGGGCGGATGCGCCCGGCTTCGATCTCCCGGGCGAGGAATTCCTCGATCAGCAGGGCGTGCTGGCCGAGGCGGCGGGCCTCTTCCTGCAGGCCCTTGCTTACCAGGCGGGGATACTCATCCCGAAAGCCGAGGATGGCGGAAGGTTCAACACCGATCAGAGGCGTTTCTCCCCCCACGATGTCTTTAAAGATCTCCACGTTTTTCTGCGCCATCTGCCTGGCCTCGTCGAGCAGGCCTTTGGAGATGTGGGCCCGGCCGCTTTCTTCGTGCGGGATCATACGCACCTCATACCCCAGCCGGCTGAGGAGCTCTATAGCCTTGATGCCGATATTGGTGTCGTTATAATTGGTAAACTCATCGCAGAAGAACCACAGCTGCCCTACGGGATCGGCGGCGGGCAGCAACCTGGCCTGGTTCTTTCGGAACCATCGGCGCAGGGTGGTGGAGTGGAGTGCAGGCAACGAGCGCTCCGGCGCCACATTCAGGATGCGCTTCACCAGGCTGCTGGACAGGCTGTTGTTCAGAAAGAAATTGCTCAGTGCCGGCACTCGCGAGGCCAGCCCGTTCAGTTTGCCGATGTTGGCGAAAGCGCGCGAGCGCAGGGGCACCCCATTGGACTTATGGTACTGGTACAGGAATTCCGCCTTGAGCGTCGCCACATCCACATTGGAGGGGCATTCCGCTGTGCAACCTTTGCAGGAGAGGCAGAGATCCATGGCCTGCTCGATCTCGGGGTGGTTGAAGGGGTTTTCCTTAACATTCATGGTCAGGAATTCCCGCAGGATATTGGCGCGGCCGCGGGTGGTGTCCTTTTCGTTCCGCGTGGCGCGATAGCTGGGGCACATGGTGCCGCCCGAGAAATTCAGCTTGCGGCAATCGCCGGAGCCGTTGCACTTTTCGGCGGCCCGCAGTATGCCCTGCGTTTCCGAAAAGTCGAAGGCGGTATCAAATTCCGGCGTTTCCTGGCCCGCCTCGTAGCGCAGGGAGCTGTTCATGGGCGGGGCGTCCACGATCTTGCCAGGGTTGAAGATGCCCTGCGGGTCCCAGGTATGTTTAATGTCTTTCAGCAGCTGGTAGTTCTTTTCTCCGATCATCAGGGGGATGAATTCGGCGCGTACCCGGCCGTCGCCGTGTTCTCCGCTGAGGGATCCTTCGTATTTTTTGACCAGCTTCGCCACCGATTGGGTGATGTCATGGAAGAGCTGCTGGCCTCTGGCCTCCTTGAGGTTGAGAATGGGCCGCAGGTGCAGCTCGCCGGCGCCGGCATGGGCGTAGTAGACCGCGTTCTGGCCATAGCCGGCCATCAGCTGGCTGAATTCTTCGATGTACTGCGGCAGGTCAACGATGTCGACGGCGGTATCTTCTATGCAGGCTACCGGCTTGGGGTCGCCTTCCATATTGCTGAGGATACCCAGGCCGGCCTTGCGCAGGTCCCACACCCGTTTGGTTTTAGCGCCACGTACGATGGGGTAGGCGTAGCCCAGGGCTTCCTTTTTCATGGCCTCGATCATGGCTTCTGCCTGGCTTGTAGCTTCTTCCTCCGTATCTCCCCGAAATTCGATCATGAGTATGGCGGCGGGGTCACCTTCCACGAAGAAACGGTTTTTCTTCTGCTCGATGTTCTTCTTGGTGAGGTCCATGATGATCTTGTCCATCAGCTCGCAGGCATCTGGCCGAAAGCCCATGGCCACCAGCACGGCCTTCATAGATTCGTGGATGCTATCGAAGTGCGCACAGACAACCACATCTTTGGGCTTGGGTAGTGGGTCAATGTGCAGCTTGATCTCGGTGGTGAAGGCCAGGGTGCCTTCGGAGCCGCAGAGCAATTGGCACATATTGAAGGGTGCTCCATCGGCTTTGAAGGGCAGGCTATCCAGCATCACATCCACTGCATAGCCGGTATTGCGGCGATGGATGCTCGCCCTGGGGAATTCCCGGCGGATGGCCTCCTGTTGCTCGGGTTGGCTGAGGGCGGTGTAAAGCTGCCGGTAGATCTGGTTTTCCAGTTGGCCCCCTCTGGTTTTCTCTTCCAGTTCTTTTTCCGTAAGGGCCGGGAAGGTTGCGGAAGAGCCATCGCTGAGAATGGTTTTCAGTTCGAGCACATGGTCGCGGGTGCTGCCATAGACGATGGAGGTGGTGCCGCAGGAGTTGTTGCCTACCATGCCTCCGATCATGGCTCGGTTGGCAGTGGAGGTGTTGGGGCCGAAGAAGAGGCCATGGCCTTTGAGAAAGTGATTGAGCTCGTCGCGGACGACGCCAGCTTGTACCCGCACCCAACCTTCTTCTGCATTGACCTCGAGGATCTGGTTCATATACTTGGAAATATCAACCACAATGCCACCGCCTACGCATTGGCCCGCCAGGGAGGTGCCTGCAGCCCGGGGAATGAGGGAAAGGCCTTGCTCGCGGGCAAAGAGGATTAGCTTGCGGATGTCTTCCTCGTTTTTGGGAAGGGACACGGCAAGGGGGAGCTCCCGGTATACGGAAGCATCGGTGGCATATAGGCGGCGTAGGAGCTCATCGTAGTGGAGTTCTCCATCGAGAGCGGATCGGAGGGATTGGAGCTGTTGATGCATGTGCGGTTTTTTTTCAGGTGGCTTTCACCTTTCCCGGACAGGCAAAATAAAGAACATTTCACGAATATCGGGCCTGTTAAAAAAGATAATCAAAATTGCTCCAATGAACATGGCAGGCCCATGCCATGTTGCAGCGAAAAGGCCAAAGGCTTGGTTTTTTAACAAACCTGCCTAGCCGGGGTCCATCGAACAGGCTTCCCTGCCGACACCGCCCTTCCCGGCTTTCCCTACGGCCTGCCTACCGGACGCCTGTTCCGGGAGATACCCGTTTTCTCCCAGTATCCCTAGAACGGATATGGATACAGCGAAGAGACCAAACCGATGTTTCAAACCTCTTTCGGCTTCGTACCCTGGGATGACACCCACCACGTGGAACTATCCCAGACCGATGGAGAATTCGACGGCCGCTGGCTGTTCATCAACGGCAACAATACACCTCGTATAGCCAGGATCGACCTCACTACCTTTAAAACGGTAGAGATCCTCGAGATCCCCCATGTAGCGGGCCTGCACTGTTCTCCTTTCATTACGGAAAACTCCGAATATCTCGTTTCCGGCACCCGTTTTAGTGTGCCTATTCCGCAGGAAGATGTGCCCATTGGCTCCTATAAGGAGAACTTCAAAGGCACGATCAATTACGTCTCGGTTGATTCTGAGACCGGAGAGATAAGCCTGGCCTTTCAGATCCTCGTACCGGGCTTCAACTACGACCTGGCGCGCAACGGCAAGGGCAAATCTCATGGCTGGAGTTTCCTGACCACCTATAATTCCGAACAGGCGCATACCCTGCTGGAGGTCAACGCTTCACAGAGGGATAAAGACCTGATGGCCGTCGTCAACTGGAAAAAAGCGGAAGAGTACCTGGAAGAAGGCCAGTTCAAAACCAGTGATGTAAGCTATTACCACAATGTGGTGGATGAATCGACGGGCATTGCTTCTTCAACTGAAAAGAGCGAGGTGCGTATGCTCGACCCCCGGGAAAGCCCGGGCATGGTGTACTTCCTCCCTGTACCGAAGTCACCACACGGTTGCGACATTGACCCCACCGGAGAATACATCGTAGGAAACGGGAAATTATCCGCTGACCTCTCGGTCTATTCTTTCGATAAGATCCAACAGGCTATAAAGGAAGAGAATTTCGAAGGCGACTTTGACGGCATACCGATCATCAGCTATGATGCCGCCATTGACGGGATCGTAGAGCAACCAGGCCTTGGGCCCTTGCACACCGAGTTTGATGGCAAAGGCAACGCCTACACCACTTTCTTCATCTCTTCCGAAGTAGTCAAGTGGGATGTGGAGTCCAAGGAAGTGCTGGATCGCCAGCCTACCTTCTACTCTCCCGGCCACCTGGTCATCCCCGGCCAGACCCGAACCCTGAAGTGGGTTCCCCAACGCGAAGGCGTATTCCCTTTTACTGCACCGACTTCTGTTCGGCCCTCCACCAGGAGATGTCGGGCTATGTCCGCGTTTCACCCAAAGGCTCCGATGTGCCCCTCAAGTGGGGGCTCAATGAAGACCTGGATGAAAAGCCGGATATGCTGAGCCAGGCCGAAGAGCAGAGGGAGGGAGGAAAGTAAAAAGG
>CAYVVK010000087.1:4284-5133 GCA_964454855.1 uncultured Phaeodactylibacter sp.
TAAAAGGTAAAAGTAAAAAGGTAAAAGGTAAAAGGTAAAAGTAAAAAGGTAAAAGGTAAAAGGTAAAAGTAAAAAGGTAAAAGTAAAAAGGTAAAAGTGGGCTCTGCAGCCTGAGCCGTTAGGCTGGCTGGGCTGCGGAGCTCTGCTTTGCCTTCTGCAAATATCCTCCCCGAAGAAGCCTTGCCCTTACACGGCAAAGAGAAACACCTGGATTTAAGATAGTTCTCAAACCTAATGCCATATGAAAAATGTATCGAGGTGGCTCATGATAGCCGCCTCTTTATCGCTGTTGTTGCTGTTTGCTTTTCCCCTTTGGAGAATCACATTAGAGGCCCCTCAGTTCCCGGAAGGCATCGACATGTACATCTGGATCAATAAAATTTCAGGTAGCAGTAAGCACGTCCTGCAAAACATCAATATACTGAACCACTATGTGGGAATGCGGCCCATAGAGCCGGATTCCATCCCTGAGCTACAGTATTTTCCCTACATCGTAGGCGGCATGAGCCTGTTGGGGCTGATCTTTGCCTTTAATGGACTATCAGCCGCCTCTGTTCGGGCGGAAAGAGTTGCTCAACTTTGTAGCTTATTCCTACCCGGCTATGGGCAGTTTTTTCCTGTTCTTGTCCGGCGTACTTTCTTTTCTGGCGTTCTACCTGAAAAAGCCGAAGGCATGAACAAAACATCGATAGTACGCCTGGGCCGTACGCCACTTTTAGTTTTTCTGCTTTGGTGTTTCTTCTACTATCCGGCTTCGGGCAAAGTTCTGGCCGTCTGCCCGGAATGCAGGCTGAACAACATTGCGGCGGCTATTGAGGAAGCCGAGGCGGGAGATACACTTCGCATACG
>CAYVVK010000087.1:5143-6164 GCA_964454855.1 uncultured Phaeodactylibacter sp.
GGAGTATACCGGGAGCACGGCCTGGAAGTCCGAAAAAAGCTCTGTTTGCTGGGAGTGGCCCAACCCATTATTGATGGGGAAGGCAAGGGAGAGCTCCTCACCGTATTTGCCGACAGCTCCGAAATAAGAGGCCTTCACCTGCGTGAGGTGGGTGTGAGCTACATCAAAGACCAGGCAGCCATAAGGCTGGTGAATTGTTCCGGCGTCCTGGTGGAGGACAACCGGCTTGAGGCTACCTTCTTTGGCATCTACCTCCAAAACGCGAGTGGGTGCACCGTTCGCAATAATCAGATCATAGGAGAGGCGAAGGAAGAGGCGGCATCTGGTAACGCCATTCATATCTGGAAGGGAAAAAATATCCTTGTACAGGACAATTACGTAACCGGGCGCCGCGACGGCATCTACTTTGAATTTGTGGACGACAGCCGGATCAAAGGCAACTGTATGGACAATGTTTTCGAAAAAAATAACTTCATTGCCAATACCTTTGAAGTGACGACCAACAGCAAGTACAACCTCAATACCTATCACGGCAATTACTGGAGCCAGTACCGCGGCGCCGACCTCAACCGGGACGGGGTCGGGGATGTGCCCTACCGGCCGGTCAGCCTGCATTCTCTCATCATCAACCAGATACCGGCGGCCAGCGTCCTGCTGCACAGTTTCCTGGTGGACGCCATGGATTATGCCGAACAGCTGATGCCCAGCCTGATCCCGGAAGCACTGGTGGACCAGGCGCCAAAAATGAAACCCATCGGACATGATACGGATTGAAAATGTCAGTAAATCTTTTGGCAGGACGAAAGCCCTGGCAGACGTCTCCCTCCAGTTGGAGAAGGGGCGCTGTATTGCTTTCATCGGGCCCAACGGCTCGGGGAAGACCACCCTGATCAAGTGCCTGCTGGGCCTGGTGCGCCCCGATAAGGGGCAGGTACAGATAGATGGGGTTTCCATACTGGACAACTGGCAGTACCGGCAAAAGATCGGCTACATGCCGCAGGTAGGCCGCTATCCGGACCAG
>CAYVVK010000087.1:6174-13972 GCA_964454855.1 uncultured Phaeodactylibacter sp.
ATCCGGCAGATACGCCGGCCCGGCCCGGAGGAAACCATCGATGAGGAGCTTATTCAGGCTTTCCGCCTTTCGGAGATCATGAATCAGCGGATGCATACCCTTTTCAGCGGCACCCGCCAGAAGGTGAGTGCCGCCATTGCCTTTCTTTTCGATCCGCCCATCCTCATCCTGGACGAATCCACTGCGGGCCTCGACCCGGCTTCCAACGAAACTCTGAAAAACAAGATCCGCAAACAACACGAAAGTGGAAAGCTGGTGCTCATCAGTTCGCACATACTCAGCGAACTGGACGAGATCGCTTCTGATGTGCTCTTCATTCAGGAAGGGCGCATCCGTTTGTTCCAGCCTCTGGAAGTGCTGAAGGCCGAAACCGCCGAAGCCAGTTTATCGAAGGCCATCGCACGGATCATGGAAAAAGACAGGGCCCATGAATAAGATCATCCGGTTTGTAGTAGGAGACATCATTCGCAACCGCATCGTCATTGCCTATACAGCCTTGCTTTTGCTGTTCTCGCTGGGCTTATTCATTTTGGAGAACCGCCCGGAGAAGGCCCTGCTCAGCCTTCTGAATATCGTGCTGATCGTTGTTCCTCTGGTGAGCATCGTTTTTTCTACCATTCACTACTATAATTCCGGGGAATTCATGGAGCTGGTGCTGGCCCAGCCGGTAGGGCGCAGGAGTGTCTTCCTGGTGGAGTACAGTAGCATCGCCCTGTCGCTGGTGCTGGCCTTTCTGATCGGCGCCGGGCTGCCGGTATTGTGGTACGAAAGTAGCATCAGGGGGCTGATGCTCTTGCTATCCGGAGTATTGATCACAGTAGTTTTCGTATCGCTGGCCTTTTTGGGGGCGGTATCCTTAAGAGATAAATCCCAAGGCATTGGGCTGGCCCTACTGATCTGGTTTTTTTTCGCGCTGCTGTTCGATGCCCTCCTGCTGTTCGTGCTCTATACCTTCAGTGACTACCCGCTGGAAAAGGCAGTACTGATACTTACCATGTTCAACCCTGTCGACATCTCCCGCATGCTGGTCATTACCCAGATGGACGCCGCTGCGCTGATGGGCCATTCCGGAGCGGTCTTCAAGGAGTTTCTAACCACCGGATGGGGATGGGCGATAAGCGTAATGGCGCTACTGGCCTGGACGGGCCTGCCAGCCATGGCTGCCTTGTGGATCTTCAGAAAGAAGGACTTATGAAAAAGATTTGGATACGAACGGCGCTGATCAACTTCATCCTCGCCGCGCTGATCGGTGCTATCCTGCGGTATGCTTTCGTGGAAGAACTCGGCTGGATGGAGTACGCGAACTACCTGCACACCCACTCTCACGTGGCCATGCTGGGCTGGGTGTATCTCGCCCTTTTTGCCGGGCTGACGGCGGCCTTTCTACCCAGAGCACGATGGGACACCCCTTTTTACAACCGTCTTTTCTGGCTGACACAGCTGGCGCTGCTGGGCATGTTGTTCAGCTTTCCGGTTGGGGGGTACATGCCGGTATCCATTGCTTTTTCCACCCTGCATGTAGTACTGGCCGGTATATTCATCTATCGCTTTTCAAAGGATCTGCGGCAGTCAGCTCCTTCCGGCCTTTTTTCCCGCCGCCTGGTGCGGGCTGCGCTTTTATTTCAGGCTTTATCTTTTGCAGGTATTCTCGCCATCGGGCCGATCATTGCCCTGGGCGCCAAAGGGACGATCTGGTACTATATGGCCGTACAGTTTTTCCTCCACTTTCAGTTCAACGGCTGGTTCCTTTTTGCCGTGCTGGCGCTGTTCTTTCGGGTGCTGGAGCAAAATAAGGTGCGCTTCCCGAAGGGCCTGCTGCGCCCTTTTTTCTGGTTGCTGGTGGCGGCAACTTTCCTTACCTATGCGCTGGCGGGCGATGGGTTTTATGCCTTATTACTACGAGCTGTTGTTTGGGGTGACGGCCTTGATGCCGGTGGGGCTTATGTTGTTTTTGATTGGGCAGTATGGAGTGGGGAAGGTTCAGGAATAGTTGCCCTCCATCCATTCCCGAAACGCCTCCTTATACGTTCTCCCGATCGGGATCTCGTACTCCCCGATCTCCACATCCTGTGCGGTGTAGGCATCGATCTTGGAGCGGTGCACGATAAAGGAGCGGTGCAGCCGGAAGAATTGCTTCGCCGGCAGGCGCTGCTCCATATCGCCGATCAGCTCTTTGGTGAGGAGGGTTTCCTGTGGGGTGATGATCTTGACGTAGTCTTTCAGCCCTTCGATGTAGAGGATGTCCTCCAGGCGGATCTGTACTGATTTTCGGTTGGCGCGCACGATGATGGCGGCCTCTTCAGCGGTGGAGGGGGCAGGTGTGGCCTCTGCTTTGCTTTGCCGCTGAACAAACTTGTCTATGGCCTGTAAGAAACGTTGAAACTCGATGGGTTTAAGCAGGTAGTCCACCACGTCCAGCTCGAAGCCGTCGAGGGCGTATTCGCGATGAGCGGTGGTGAGAATGACAGCGGGTTTAGGGGAGAGCGCTCTGAGCAACTCCAATCCTGAGAGTTCCGGCATTTGGATGTCCAGGAACAGCAGGTCGGCCGGGTCTTTTTTGATGGCCATAAAGGCCTCCACCGGTTCGTCATAAGCGCCTTTGACCTCAAAATCATCGAGCTTGTCCAGGAAGTGGCGGATGACCTGAATGGCCATAGGCTCGTCGTCTACGATATAACAGCTGTATTTTGCCATTAGAGTTCGATTTCCATGCGTACGCTAAAGTAGTTCCGGGCATCTTCAATGTGCAGGCGGTGGCGCCGGGGGTATAGGAGGCCGAGCCGTTCGCGGATGTTTTTCAGGCCCAGGCCGCCTTTTTTTTCCTGCGCTTTCGCCGGTTTGCTGTTCTCGATGCTGAAAACCAGCAGGCTATCCACCATCTGCAGTTGCATTTTTACCCACCATTTGCCGTTTTCGTCCTTTCCGCCATGTTTGAAGGCATTTTCCACAAAGGGCAACAGCAGTAGAGGGCTGGCTTTCGGGTATTCGTTCAGTTCGGGCAGCTCGGCATCGATCTTCAGCTTTCCGCCGTAGCGCAATTGTTCCAGCGCGAGGTAATTCCGTATCAACTCCACCTCCTTTTGCAGGGGGATACGCTCTTTGCTGCTGTAGTAAACCAGGTAGTCCAGGATCTTCGACAGGCGAATGATGCTGCCTGGCACCTTTTCCGGCTCCTGCAGGCTCTGGCCGTAGATGTTGTTCAAGGTATTGAAAAGAAAGTGCGGATGCAACTGGGACTTAAGCAGTTGTAGCTCCGCCTGTGCTTTGGCCTGCTGTAACTGCCGGTTGAGGCGCCCCCGTCGCCGCCAGTCGTCGATGATCATCAGGCAAACCGCCAGGGCAATGATGGCGTAATCGCGGATGGTATTCTTCAGCACCTTGGATGGTGGGATGTAATCCACCTCATACCCTTCAAGGCGCCAGCTGAGGTATAATGCGCCCAGGCGGGCGGCGAGCACAAAAGCAGCTACCAGTACAATGCCGGTGAGAAAAGGCAGGAACCGTTCTTTAAGCAGGAAGCGGGGCACCAGCCAGTACCCCGTGAAATAGGCTGCCGACATCAGGATGGGCAGGCTCCAAAGGATCTGCTGGCCAATGAGGTGCCGCTCGCCCGGCCGGTAGTGGTACCAGTTGGCCACATACTCGCTGAGGGCGTACAGGGCCCAGAAGGCGAGGTGTAACAGGATGATCTTATAGCGCGGCCTTTTCATCAATTGGATAAATATCGCCAATTTTCGGGCTCCGTGAGTCAAAAGTCGAGTTTCGGCAAGTGCAGGGCGAAGAACTGCCTTTTCCGGATGATAAATGCCGGAAATGGCGAAAAGTAGTTGTCTGTCTACTCTGGCCTGTCGGCTTTCTACTTTCTGGAAATGGTATCCGAGTGTCGCCTACCTTGGCTGAAAAATACCATGAAACCGGCTTTTCTGCTTTTGTATTTCCTTTTGCTGGCTCACAGCATTTTACAGGCTCAGCCGGCTGAAAAAGCCCTGCGCCTTTTCGTGGATTGCAGCTTTTGCAGCCTGGATTACCTGCGGCAGCACCTGCACTACATCGACTATGTGCGCGACCGCCGGCAGGCGGAGCTGCACCTCATCGGTAGCCGGCAGCCTACGGCTACCCGGGCTCAGGAAGTGCTCTTTGAATTCATCGGGCGGGAAAAATTCCAGGGGCAGGCGGATACCCTTCGTTTCGTGCTGCCGGTAAATGCCACTGCCGGGCAGGAGAATGAGGCCATTAAGCAAAAGCTGGAGCAGGGGCTGCTCCCCTTTCTGGCACAGACCACATTCCGCAAATACCTGAAGGTTCAGTATGAGGAGGAGGCCAGCCCGCTGCCGGAATCCGACCCCTGGAAAAACTGGGTGTTCACCCTGCGCGCCAACAGCCGCATACAGCGGGAGGATGCCTTCCGTTCCGCCAATTTGCGTAGTACGGCCACCATTCGCAAGGTGACTCCGGACATCCGCATTCAGTTTTACAAATTCCTCAGCCTGAGCGAAAGTTTTTTTGATACCGGCGAGGAAGAGGTGCGCAGCATCTCCCGGGAACTCTATTCTTCCAATGTGATCATCAAAAGCATCGATGCGCACTGGTCGTACGGAGGAGAGGTGGAATTCCGCTCTTCCTTCTACCAGAACCTGCGCTTTCAGAACCGCTACTGGCTGGCTGTCGAGTACAACCTTTTCCCCTATTCCGAATCCAGCCGACGCCAGCTGCGTATCGCTCCGCACCTGGGCTATGATTTTCGCATGTATAACGACCCCACCATTTACGATAAAACCCGGGAAGGCTTCCTGGTGGCCAACTTGCTGGTGGGATTCGACCAACGAGAGGAGTGGGGCCAGGCCTACGCTTACCTGGAGGCCGCCAGCTTCCTGAACGCCCTCTCTTTCTACGAACTCAGCCTTTCTGCCGGCCTGAGCCTGAACCTGTTTCAGGGCTTTGCCCTGGAGGTAGATGCCGATGGCGCTCTGGTGCGCAACCAGGCCAACCTGCCGGGCGCCGGCCTGACCAAGGAAGAAATACTGACCCAGCAACGGCAGCTGGCCACCAATTTTCGCCTGCGGGCCTCGGTGGGCTTTTCCTACACCTTCGGGAGTATCTATAATAATGTGGTTAACCCGCGGTTTGGGTATTGAAGCTTTTTAGAACGTGTTTAAATTTAAATATGTCCGCCTACTTAATTTCCAGCCAGCCCGGATGAATCCCAGCCTACCAGAAGGTAGGCGGCGCTCCAAAACCGCCGCCACCCGGCGTCTCGATAATGATGCGCTCCCCGGGTTCCACCTCCGTAGAGTCAATCCCTTCCAGGCGCTCCATTTTCCCGCCCTTCCGCATGATGAATTGTGCTCCGGGTTTTCCAGGCGCCCCGCCTTTCATGCCATAAGGAGGCACTAGGCGGTGCTGGCTGAGGATCGTCACCTCCAGCGTATCCAGGAACTCAAACTCCCGGATGATGCCATCACCGCCCCGGAACTGCCCCTGCCCTCCTGAGCCGAGACGAAGCTCGAAGCGGTGCAGCCGCACCGGATATCTGAATTCCAGCTCTTCCGGGTCGGTGATCCGGGTATTGGTCATGTGCTGGTGGACGCCTGAGCGGCCGTGAAAGCCGGGCCCGGCGCCGACACCTCCACCGATGGTCTCGTAGTAGCCGAAGCGTTTATTGCCGAACAGGAAGTTGTTCATCGTACCCTGGCTGCAGGCCGCCAGGCCAAAGGCTTTCAGCAGGGTGTCCACCAGGCGCTGGCTGACCTCTGTGTTGCCGCCCACCACGGCCGGGCACTTCCGGGGGTCATCCTCGAAGGGCGGGTGGAGGAAGCTGTCGGGCAGGTGGATGTCTACCTTGTCCATCAGGCCTTCATTGAGGGGTATATCCTTTTGGCAGAGCAACCTGAGAACATAAATGACGGCGCTGTACACAATGGAAATATTGGCGTTCAGGTTGTGAGGGTGGGGTGGGCCGGTACCTGAAAAGTCGATGCGTAACTTCTCTTTGCCGATCGCTGTTTTCACCTTTATCTTCCTGCCGTCATCCATTCGCTCTTCAGCCTCGAAGGTGCGGCCTTCCCATTCGACGAGCGCCTGCGCGAGGCTGTCAGAGGCCAGGGTTTTCAGCTGTTGCATGTAATAGTGTACTTTCTCCAGGCCGTGGTTGGACACCAGCTTCCTGAGAGCGGCCTCCCCGCTGCGCAGGGCCGCGAGCGCTGCTTTTATATCCGCCAGGTTTTCCTCTACGGCCCGGCTGGGGAAGGCCGCTGTTTCCAGTAGAGCCTGGATGGCCTCCCACCGCATCTCCCCTCCCTTCGCCAGGTAGGTAGGTATAATGGCCACTCCTTCCTCTACAAGATGGCGGGCATCGGGAGGCATAGAGCCCGGGCGTTTCCCTCCGATCTCCGCATGGTGGGCGCGGTTGATGGCATAGCCGATGAGTTGGCCATCTTCGGTGAAAATGCCGCTTAGCAAGGTGACGTCAGGCAGGTGGGAACCGCCGTATTTGGGGTGGTTGGTGATGACGACATCGCCGGGGCCAATCCTTAGCTTTTCCAGCACCAGGCGGGCGCAGATACCCAGGCTGCCCAGGTGGACGGGGATGTGGGGAGCGTTGACGAGTAGTTCGGCATCGGGGGTGAGCAGGGCGCAGGAAAAATCCAGGCGCTCTTTGATGTTGACGGAGAAGGCGGTGCGCTGGAGCTGGGCGCCCATTTCTTCGGCTATGGCGGAGAAGCGGTTGGTGAACAGCTCCAGTTCAACGGCCTCTTTCAAGGCGGAGGCCTGGCTATCGGCCGTTTTCTTCCGGCGGGCCAGGATATCCTTTCCAGCGTACGCCAGCACCTCCCAGCCTTCTTCCACAAAAGCGGTGGAATTGGCATTGAGCAGCAGAGCCGGGCCGGTTATAAGGGCTCCGGGCTGCAGGCTTTCCCAGTAGAAAACCGGAAAGGAATGGCCGGTAATGGCGGAGGTAGTATGGGCGTTTGGCTCTGCCGGGCGGGTATCTTCTGGTTTTGAAAGTTCCTGGATCTTCGCAGAACGGGAAGAGGCAGCCACCTTTATGCTCTCCACTTCTATGGCCCGCCTTTCCGGGTAATGGCCGAAAAGGCGGGTGTAATATTCCCGAAACTGTTTTTCCAATACCTCCGGCGCGCGGTACTCCACCTCCAGGGAGCTGTCCTGGCCCAGGAAACGCAGGTAGGCCCAGCGGTGGCGAATTTCGCATTCCTCTTCGGCAAAACCTTCTTCCTGCAGCATATCCAATGCCTGTCGGCTGAGCCGGGCGAATTGTTCCGGCAGCCTATCCTGGCAGGCTTTCAGGGGCTGCAGTACCTGTTGTTCGGTGATGCGTTCCACCTCGGCCTGCCCCATGCCGTAGGCGCTCAGCAGGCCTCCGTCGAAGGGCAGCAGCAGGGTTTCTATTTCCAGCAGCTCGGCAATTTTGCAGGCATGCAGGCCCCCTGCTCCGCCAAAAGCAAGCAAGGCGTATTTGGCGGGGTCAAAGCCTTTGGCTATGGAAATACGGTGGATGGCTTCCGCCATTTTCTCATTGGCGATCTTTTCAAAGCCTGTCAGCAGTTCCTCTTCCCTGTGGGCTTCGCCGGTAGCTTTGTCTACTTTTTCTTTTAAGGCCTGCAGCGCCTGCCGCGCCCGTTCCGTGCTGATGGGGATGCCCATTCCTGCAGGGTCGAGCTTGCCCAGCAGCAGGTTGACATCCGTGATGGCCAGGGGGCCGCCGGCCCCGTAACAGGCGGGGCCGGGAATGGCGACCATCAGCGCTGCTGGGTGCACAAGATGCGTAATGTGCTGGTCT
>CAYVVK010000088.1:0-13948 GCA_964454855.1 uncultured Phaeodactylibacter sp.
TGGTGAGCAGGCGGTTGCGCAGCCAGTCGGGAGACTCCCCCACCGTGAGGCCTTTGATCGTCAGGCCGGCGTAGCGGGGGCAGGCTTCTGTATTTTCCACCACCACCTCTACCGGCAGGCTGTTGTTGTCGGGTTTGAAGTGATCGACCGACGGCAGTTTTACCTTACCGCTGTGCCCGTGGTTGATCCGGAGGTAGGCGGCTACGTCTTTCGCGACCCCCAGGTGGTTGGTCGCATCGGAGCGGTTGGGCGTCAGGCCGATCTCGTAAACGACATCGCTTTCCACATTGTAATACTCCCGCGCCGGGGTGCCTACCTGGGCCTCGCCCGGCAGCACGATGATGCCGCTGTGGCCTTCGCCGATGCCCAGTTCGTCTTCGGCGCAGATCATCCCTTCGGAAACTTCCCCCCTGATCTTGCCTTTTTTCAGTTGCAGTGGTTCTTCGCTACCTATGGGATAGAGCGTAGTGCCTACGGTGGCGACCATTACTTTCTGCCCGGCGGCCACGTTTGGAGCGCCGCAGATGATCTGCAGCATATCTTCACCATTGCCAATGTCTACTTTTGTCAGAGACAGCCGGTCGGCATTGGGGTGCTTACCGCATTCCATTACTTTTCCGACCACCACGCCCTCCAGGCCTCCTTTGATACTTTCCACCCTTTCCATACCTTCCACTTCCAGGCCGATATCGGTGAGGATCTCGGAGACTTTCTCGGGGCTCAGGCTAATATCCAGGTATTCTTTCAGCCAGTTCAGAGATATTTTCATCGCCAGTTGCTGGTATTTTTTAACTTATTAGGCGCGGTATGCGAAAAAAGTTCTAAAAAGCAGCCTTTAATTCTTCCGCGGCAGCACCTTTAATTTCAGCGCACAAAGATAGGGAAATGATGGAAACTTTTACTTTTCACTTAGCTGAAGGCCGCGCGAACACTATTTTTTCTCCGAAAAAGGGCGTATTTTCGCTAACGTTACATATGCTATTTTGTTAATAGGTGGTAACCTTTCCATTTTATAAAGCCTAACTAAATATAAACCAATGTTTTTTGAACTCACAGAAGAACAACAGGCGGTAAGAGACGCCGCCCGCGAGTTTGCCCAGAAGGAGCTGAAACCCGGCGTCATCGAGCGTGATGCCAAGGGCGAATACCCCACCGAGCAGGTGCGCATGATGGCGGAACTGGGTTTCATGGGCATGATGACATCTCCGGAGTACGGCGGCGGCGGCATGGATACGCTTTCCTACGTGCTGGCCATGGAGGAGATCTCCAAGGTCGACAACTCCTGCTCCGTCATCATGTCGGTAAACAACTCCCTGGTGTGCTGGGGGCTGGAGGCCTATGGCACCGAATCCCAGAAGGCCAAATACCTGGCCAAACTGGCCACCGGCGAATGGATCGGCGCTTTCTGCCTCTCCGAACCGGAGGCCGGCAGCGACGCCACCCACCAGCGCACTACCGCTGTGGATATGGGCGACTATTACCTGCTGAGCGGCACCAAGAACTGGATCACGAATGGCGGCACCTCCAACATTCACCTCGTCATAGCCCAAACCGACCCTGAAAAGGGGCATAAGGGTATAAATGCTTTCATTGTGGAGACGGATTGGGAAGGGGTGGCCATCGGCGCCAAAGAAGACAAGCTCGGCATCCGCTCCTCCGATACGCACACCATAATGTATACCGATGTAAAAGTCCCCAAGGAGAACCGCATCGGTAAGGACGGTTTCGGTTTCAAATTCGCCATGAAGACACTTTCGGGCGGCCGCATCGGCATCGCAGCCCAGGCACTGGGCATTGCCGGCGGAGCCTACGAGCTGGCTCTGGACTACTCTAAGCAGCGGGAAACTTTCGGAAAACCGATCAGCAAACACCAGGCCATTGCCTTTAAACTGGCAGACATGGCCACGGAGATCGAAGCGGCTAAACTTATGGTCTACCGCTCGGCCTGGATGAAGGACCAGAAAATGGACTACGATGCCGCCGGCTCCATGGCCAAGCTTTACGCCTCCGAAGTGGCTATGCGCCATACGGTGGAAGCGGTGCAGGTACACGGCGGATACGGCTTTGTAAAGGAATATCACGTGGAACGCCTGATGCGCGACGCCAAGATCACACAGATCTACGAAGGTACTTCCGAAATTCAGCGTATCGTGATCTCCAGGAATATTCTGAAGGGGCAACTGTACCTGCCTATTTTTGGTGGGGCCGTGGAGAAGGAGAGTGCCTGAGCAGTGAGCAGTGAGCAGTGAGCAGTGAGCAGTGAGCAGTGAGCAGTGAGCAGTTGACGCAGTTCATAGCTGGCCCTGGCCTCTACCTTGAAGGGCTTACCGCTATTTCGCTCAGAGGAGTGTGGATAATGCTGAAAAGGCATCTGTCAAGAAAACTGCAGATGTCTTTTTTTTCCGCGATTCGCCAACCAGGCTTTGTATTTTGACGTTAGTACGATTGTGTCTTTTTCGATTTTTTGTATATCAAACTTTAGATGAAAGGATCTTTTCAGATAGCTAAGTTTTTCGGCATTCCCGTCCAGATCCACTGGACCTTCACTCTGATCTTCGTCTGGGTCTTTTACGTAGGCTTCGGCGAAAGCTGGAACTGGCTGTCTATGGCCTGGGCCACGGTCTTTGTACTGGCCCTCTTCGCCTGTGTGGTCCTTCACGAGTTTGGCCACGCCCTGACAGCGCGCCGTTTCGGGGTGAACACCCGCGACATCATCCTTTCTCCCATCGGCGGGGTGGCCCGCCTGGACCGCCTGCCTGACCAGCCGATGCACGAGTTTCTGGTGGCCATCGCCGGGCCCATGGTCAATATCGCCATTGTGGTGGTCCTGTCCTTCATCCCGCTACTGGCCTCTAGCGAGAGCCGCACGGAGTTCCTCAATTTTTTCACGGGCATACTCTATCCGAACAGTAACATCTTTACCATAGGCCTTTCCCCCATCGATTATTTCCTCTTTGGCCTGGTGGGCCTGAATGGAGTGCTGGCCGTATTTAACCTCCTTCCTGCTTTCCCTATGGATGGGGGGCGGGTGCTCCGGGCATTGCTCTCGCTGCGGCTGGGCCGCCTGAAAGCCACCCAGGTAGCAGCCTATATTGGCCAGGGTTTTGCGGTTTTGCTGGTCGGATACGGCCTGTGGAGCTTCAGCCTTATTACCGCTTTTATAGGCATCTTTATTTTTATGACGGCCGCCAACGAATACCGCATGGTCAAACTGGACGGCATGCTGGAACGCTACACCGTGGGCGATGTGCTGCGCCAAAAGTATACCAAGCTCTATGCCTCTGACACCATCAGCATGGCCATCGCTCAGCTCCGGCAGGGGCTGGAGCACCACTTTCTGGTATTTGACGAATGGCAGAACCTCCTGGGCGTCCTCTCGGAAAGAGAATTGCTGGAAGCCGCCAAACAGGAGGAGGGGCCGGAAAGGGTAGTAGGCCAGTTGGTGAGCAAAAAATACGAGGCGCTGCTGCCAACAGATTCGCTGAAATCCATATTTCCTAAAATGCAGTGGAGAGGCTACCACATCCTGCCGGTATACGAGGGAGGAAAACTGGTGGGGGTAGTAGATGAACAGGCGCTGCACAACTTCATCTCTTTGCAGCAAAGGCTCGGGAAGAAAATAAAAGCATGAGTGGGAAGCCATAGCCCTTGAGGAAAGCTTAGCTTTGGCTTCCCTGGCCTGCTTTACTCGCCTTTCGTATCTTCAACGCCCAGTTCTGCTTTCACCAGGGGCATCACATCATCACTATCTTGTGCGAAAAGAATGGCATTGAACATGCTGGTGTCGAAGATCATCACGTAGCCGTTTGCCTTTGCCACAGCCTGTATGGCAGCTTCTGCTTTATTAATAATCGGTTCGAGCAATTCTGAACGCTTCTGGCTCACCTTTGCCCGCATGCCGTCTTCGAGTTTGATGATCTCTTCGCGCTCTTTTTCCAGAGCTTCCTGCTGCTGTTGCTGCTCTACCGGCGCCATCTCGCCAGACTGGGCCTTCTGGGCAAAAGCACGGGCTTTATCCTGCCATGTGGCAGCCTTTTCACTTACTTCCTTATTCAGTTGGTCCTGATAGTCCTTCAATTCGGCATTCGCGGCTTCTGTTGCCGGCAGGGAAGAGATCAGGGTCCCGAAATTCAAATGCCCGTATTTCTGAGCGGAGGCCACAACGGCTCCTAACGCGACAAAAACGGACAACATCAAAACTTTTTTCATCGTATGTATGCATTTTTTAAAAAAGTGCTGCAAAGGTAGCCCCAGGGAAGTGACTTTACCAATTTTTTGAACTTAAAATAAGCTTACCATGCTGTTAAATGTGGTTACAATCTGCTGATTTACAAAGATCTGTTCCCAGTGCAGCTGAAAAAAGTTGAAAAAATAAAAACAAAAAGTTGAAAAAGTTTTAAATAAAAACAAAAAGTTTTACTTTTGAGTCTACAGCCTTTAAGGTGACACAAAATATTGCAGCATGAATGGGAATTATTTACAAAAAACACATGCCATGGCCTATCAGGCTGGCCGGCAGTTCGGCGACGGGCTGCAGAAATACTGGCTGCGCATGGCCCTTCTGGGCGCAGCGGTTTATCTGATCCAGGAAAAAGACATGGCCATCGACCTGCGGCTGAGCAATGTACCGGCGGCCGCCCTACAGCTTAGCAGTGCCTGGGAAGAGCCCACCATAATCGTGGCGCCCCGGCCGCTAGCTACCAGCCTGGTACAGAAAGGCAGGCCAGAACAGGCACGCCCTCCGGCTTCCTCCCCCCCTCAGCCGAAAGCCTATGAAAAACCCGCCAACGTAAGCAACCTGGCCAATACCTATTCCAACCTAAGTGACAAACAGAAAGGCGTGGAAAGTAATGAGCCTGCAACAGCCCGGCTTGAAAAACGCCGAAAACAAGAGAGGTATGTGAAGCGTTTTTTCCAGGTGGCGCAAACGGAAATGGATAAGTTTGGCATCCCCGCCAGCATCACCCTGGCCCAGGGCCTGCTCGAGAGCAATGTGGGAGAAAGCAAGCTGGCCACAAACAACAATAACCACTTTGGCATCAAGTGTTTTTCCCGTAGCTGCCGCAAAGGGCATTGCAGCAATTTCACGGACGACAGCCATAAGGACTTCTTCCGGAAATACAAGAGCGCCTGGGAGAGTTACCGGGCTCACAGCCTGCTCCTCAAGCACACCAGCCGCTATGAGCGCCTGTTCGGCCTTGGTGAAAAGGATTACAGGGCCTGGGCCAAAGGCCTGAGCAAGGCCGGCTATGCCACCGATAAACGCTATGCCGAAAAGCTGATCAACCTCATCGAGGACCTGAAACTTCATCAGTACGACCGCTGACAGCGGCTTCTGCCAAGCCAGTATTGGAGGGATATGCGGAGGACTACATTCCCTGGGAATGGAACAGGGGCATTACCTGTACTTTACCCACCAGCCAATAATGATGAGCAGGCCTACCGCGCCCAGTATCCAGTAGGGGGAATCGCCATAGGAAGATTGCCGGATACTTCTGCCGTCAAAAAAGGCATAGCCTGCCCAATAGTAAGGATGCGCAAAGGCCGGGCCGCCTTCTACCGAATGAAGATATTGGTGCCGGGCATTGCGAAGCGCTTCAGCGGGGGGTTGCCCCTGGAAGCTCTTTTCAAGGAATAGCGCGGCCAGCCGCGCGGAGGGCTCTCCGGTATTTTCCCAGCGGTGAAACAACAGGGTTTCCGTACCGCTGTATTTCAGGGCCTCCCAGAATAACGGCCAGCCTTTTTCTGCTGCTGTGGCCATCTGCAGGCAGGAAGGTATAAGGGAAGCCCCTGTCGGCTTATAAGTGCCAAACAGTTCCTGAGGGGTGAGCAGATTGTCCCGGCTCTCATTCCTCCTCCCATAGAGCGCAATAAAGGACTCTCTGGGTTCTTCCGACAAAATGGCATGAGCGGCCAGGACGAGCTGCTCGGCGGAGGGCAAGCCGTAGAAGGCATCCTTCGTGGCCTGCTTTCCCTCCAGCAGCGTACCGCCAGTTCGGTTGCACCAGGTACGGGCCAGCAAAGCGAATGAGGCCATCGGCCTCAGCTCAGCCTGGCTGTAATTGGCGCCCCTGGCGTACTCTTTTTCATTCGCTGCCCTGGCCTGGGTATAATCTGCTATAAGCGCTGCTGCTTTCAGTTCATACCCTCCGGTACGGGCCGGCGGCCGGCGGCCGGCCATCTGGCTGGCAGAGCTGTAGTAAAGTACCTCCTGTTCTTTGCCCAGATAGGCCAGGCGGCTATAATTGGGCTCTGCCTCATCATGGCTTACCAGCGCCTCAAAGGGGAAAAAATGCAGCATGCCATGCGGTAGCAGAAAAAGCTTTCCTCTTCCTTCCGGCGGCCTGTTTGCAGGCAGCAGGCTTTCATGCAGCGAAAAGGCCAGAGCCTGAAAATGGCCGGCGGAGGCAGACAAGGAATCAGCGGGACGGGGCGCCTGCCGGAGCTGTTCCCGGAAGGCGTAGAGGCCCGAAGCCAGGCCATCCTGCAGGGGCCGGCGCAGTAATTTCAGCTGCTTCTCTTCAACATAAAATATATACAGATAGTCCTTCGCCTGAAAATAGGCATAAAAGGCTGCCTCTTCTTCTGCCAGCAGGCTCCGCACATCTGCTTCACCCGCAACTTCTCCACTGTACCGAAGCTGATAATAGGCGGGGGCCTCTTCCCGGAGGCGGGAAAGAACGGCCTGGAAGGCCTCTTCCGCCTGAGCCAGCTTTTCGGGCGAAGGCGCGGCGGCATCAGCGGGCAGGCCATCGGAGGCAAGGGCATTGTAAATTACTTCTGCCTGCCGCCTAAGGCTCATTTCCTGTTGCCGGAGCGCATCGGGAACTCCGGCGAAGGCCAGCTCGGGCAATTGCAGGATATCCAGTTGCAGGGACAGGAGCTTCTGCCGCTCCGAGAAAAAAAAGGCATCGGCGATCAGGCTCCGGCCCTGATTCTGTTGGTGGAGGGCGTAGGCTGCCTGAATGGCTTTGGGGTAAAGGCTTTCGCTTGCTGCCCCCAGGCTGGCCCGCCATACCCTTGCCAGGGGAGAGTGGACCATGGAAAACAGCAGCTCATCACAGAGCTGATAGGCATTCAGGGCCATTTCAAGGTGGTGCAAGGCATTTCGGCCCTGAATGGCCAGTTCGCTATGCGCCTCTCCCAGGGTGAGCAGGGCCTGGAGCCTAAATAAACGAGCGGCCGGATGGGCGGCTTCCTTTAACTCAGCAGCGAGCCCGTTCAGTTCCCGGATGGCCTCTTCCGGACGGCCGTCTTCTGTGAGGAGCCTGCCGGCCAGAAAAGCAGCTTCCCAGGCATTGGCCCGCCCGCTCTCTGCGGCGGCTTTCAGTGCGGCCAGCCCTTCCATTTGGTGGCCCGCCGCGATATGGGCCTTGCCCAATTGCAGCAAGGCATCCCCTTCCAGCTCCGGCAACTGCTCCTTTTCAGGCTGAACCCACGAGAGGTAGGCCTTCGCGCTCTGAATAGCGGCTTCTGGCCGGCCGGCCTGCAAGTAAGCCTCCACCAGTTGATGGAAACAGCCGGCGCGAAGTGCCGTTTCTGTGTTTTTCAATAAGGCCTCAAATTGCAGTGCGGCGGCACTGAAATCTCCTTCCGCCATCAAAACCTTTCCCAGAAGATACTGATTGCGGGCTTCCAGCTCTCCGCCCTGCGCAGCCGGAGACGAAAGTCCGATTGCCGCCAACCTGGCGTGCCCCCGGGCGCGGGCGTATTCGCCGCGCTGAAATTCAGACCAGGCCAGCCAATGTAAAGCCTCACCCTCCGCCCGCCTGGCGTATGTTTTGTTGCGAATAAAGATCCCGGCCGCCTGCTGATACTTCTCCATGGCCGCTGCCGGGCCCTGGCCCTGGTAAAGAATATAGGCCAGGCGGCTTAGGGAATGGCCGGTTTCCGGATGCTGGCCTCCCAATCTTTTGCGGCGTATATCCAGCGCTTTTTGATGAAATTCCTGCGCTTCCTTTAATTGCCCCTGCCCGATCTTCAGCTCCCCCAGTAAGTAGAGAGAAGCTGCTGCATCCGGATGTTCCGCCCCCAGCAGGCGCTGCCGAAGTTGAAGTGCGCGTTCATACTGCTTCTGTGCCTGCCCGTAATCCTGCCTCGCCATCCAGGCTTTTCCCATCCAGTCGTAAGAGTCTGCCAGGCCGGGGTGGTGGTCTCCGTACAGGCTCCTGCGGATCTGCAGGCCCATACTGTGATACTCCATCGCATCCTCATGCCGCCCGGCACGGCTGTAGGTTTCCGCCAGTTTGTGAGAGGCCCTTGCTGCCTCTTCATTATCGCGGCCCAGCCGTAGAATGCTTTCCCAAAGGGCTTTCTTGGCCACGCGCTTGGCTTCGTCCGTCTTTCCGACTTGCAGGTAAGTAGCCGCGGTGTGGTTAAGGCAGGAAAAATAGTGCTCCCACTGCCCGGCGGCCTTGTAATGTGTGGCGGCAGCCAGTAACTCGGGAATGGCGGCTTCGTATTCCCCATTGAGCATGAGGGATGCCGCCCGGTTTTGATGTTGGTCCGCATCCACAGATGCCGGGAGCTGGGCATAAAGAAATACAGGTGCTGAAAGCAGCAGCAGGAACGGAAGTAGCTTTATCCTCATAGTATGCGTTGCATTTCAGTTAAGGAGACTGAAATCGGCCTGTTAGGTCTAGTACGCAGGCGGGTGGCTCTGAAAGTACTGAATTAAAGTTACACAATTTCCACCGATACTGACGGCCCCTGCTTATGCCCGGCGAGCGGCCTCATCAGCCTCCGCTGACCGGCGGGATGATCACTACCTCATCGCCGGCCTGTATGACCTGCTCGTCCCGGGCATATTCGGTATTCAGGGCGACGGCCAGGGAGGCGAGTTTTTCAAAAGAAGGATAAGTTTTACAAAGATGTGTTTTTAACTGGCCTACAGTGGGCGCTTCCGGCATTTCTACCGTCAGGCTGCTCCCACCCAGGATATCCCTGGCAATGCCGAATGCAATTACTCTAACCTGCATATGTCTTTTTTACCGTAAAGTTAGGAACCTTTCTACTATCTTTCCGTATTCGAGAAACAGTCCGGAAAACCCAAAAGTTATTCTGCCTGGCTCCCACTTTAATAAAACTTTAACAAAATTTTAACACTCGCTCTTCTGTTGCTTCCGTCAAAAGAGGAAAGCCGATAGAAATTCGGTGAGTTACCCCAGCGGAAGTAATAAAATTTTCAAATGGTGCAGTATGTTTACGCCCGGCCTTATCAGGCTACCCCAAACCAAATATATCTAAGCAGCCGAGTGCACCGCATTGGCCATTGAACCTTCTGCCAAAGGAGCATGTTTGGAAAAATCGTTGACTTTCTTGGCAAAAGCACCTAGCTTTGGCCTTGAATTAGAACAGTACGAAAAAATATGCATCAGCCGGCATAGGCTGGTTAGAGAAGAAAATAAGCGAAGAATCCTGAACATATCGTGCATTCCCCTTGCAGGGAAGGCTACGCCTTTCCAATGCTAGTAAAATGCAAAACTTTATACGCGATGAAAATCCCATGGACGACTGTTGCCATCACGGCGGCTTTAAGCCTGTCGGCAACACTAAAAACAACGGCGTTTCCCCTCGACGCCCGCCCGAAAAATGAACATTTCCGGGCAACCAGCATGGAAGGGGACATTAAAGATCGGCTGGCGCAACTGAAAATGCCCATCAAAGCCAGATACGACGATCAAATCCGAGACTATATTAAGGACTACGTGACCAATGGTTTCCACGACACGGAATCCATGCTGGGCCGTTCTGCCTTCTACTTCCCGATCTTTGAGCACTACCTGGCCCTGAATGGCCTGCCGGCGGCGCTCAAGTATCTGCCGATAGTAGAAACTTCGCTCGACCCCGTGGCGCATTCCGGAGCCGGCGCGGCAGGCCTGTGGCAGTTTATCCCTGCTACCGCCCGCCAGTATCAGCTTAGGATGAACACCTACGTCGATGAACGCCTCGACCCTTACCGCTCTACGGAAGCAGCGGTCAAGATGCTGGCTGCCCTGCACCGGCAATACAAGGACTGGAGCCTCGCCCTGGCCGCATACAACTGCGGCCCGGCAAGAGTGAACAGAGCCATCCGGGAAGCCGGCTGCCGGGATTTCTGGGAACTGCGCATACACCTGCCTCAGGAAACCCAGGATTACGTGCCGCGCTTTATCGCCGCAGCCTACGTGGCCAACTTCTACAGCCATCACGGCCTGCAGCCTCGCTACGGAGAGGCAGACGCTCAGCAGTCGAGAGTCATCAAAGTGTACAACGCGATGACCTTCGGCGATATCGCCTACGCCAGTGGCGTCGATGTGCGGGTGATCAGGGCCCTGAACCCGAGCTACAGAAAGAGCATCATTCCTCAGAGCCAGCGCGGCAACTATCTGCTGCTGCCGGCATCGGCAATGCCTCGCTTCCGCGAACACCTAATGGCCCTCAAGAGCGGCCAGTTTGTCAACCCGGTACTGCTTTATCCAAATTTCCACAAAAGCGCTTATGTGGTGAAACCTGGCGAATCCATTCAGGGGCTGGCCAAGAAGTTTCACTGTACCATAGATGAGATCGCCAGGTGGAATGCACTGGACCGGCCTGAAGTGGCCGTCAACCAGGAACTGACGGTTTTCCTTCCGAATAAACACTACATCGCACAGCCCTAAGCGGCTGCCGGAATACAACATGAGCCATCCCAAGTTTTGAAATGGAATACGGATGGCTCATGTTTTTTCTCCGAAAGGCTATCTCACGTAACAACAATGTTATGTCTGTAAATACAGCAGCTTACATATTTTTGTTTGCTGCAATCGTGATGGCCGGAAATTTTACCTGGGAAAAAATACCCTAAAAGGGTTAACAAATCGGACGGGGCTCCGTACAAGTATTCTGCCGCAAAGCCGAAACCGATCTTTCGGTATTGACAAAAACCCTGGTAAAATACAAACACCTATGAGAGCCCTGACCATAGTTGCTATTCTATTTTTGAACAGCCCCCCGGCCGCTCATGCCTCAAAGCCTGAAAAGCTGAATAACCCCAGTTTGGCGGAACAGTTATCCTATCACATTCCTCACCGGCTGCTGAACATGCCGGCTCCCTTTCCGCTGGAATACAATAGGGAAGTCGGTAAGCACATCGAAAGCTACCTCCGCCCGGGGCGCCATGCCACCTCACGCATGATGGCAAGGGCCACGCTCTATTTCCCTATCATTGACCATTACCTTCAGCAATACGGCCTCCCTGAGGAACTTAAATACGTGCCCTTACTGGAATCACGGCTGCGCCCGGCGGCAGAATCTAATGTCGGAGCGGCTGGCCTTTGGCAGTTTATGCCTGCCACAGCCCGCCATTACGGCCTGCAGATCGACGAATATGTGGATGAGCGCAAAAACCCCTACCGGGCCACTGAGGCTGCCCTGAAAATGCTGAAAAACCTACACCGGGAGTTTGGGGACTGGTCACTGGCCCTCGCCGCTTATAATTGCGGCCCCGGCAGGGTGAGGTCTGCAGTGCGGCAAACCGGCTGCCACTCCTTCTGGGATATACAGCACCTCCTTCCCCGGCAAACCCAGCAATATCTTCCCAACCTGATCGCCACCATATTTGTAGGGCGTTATTACCGGGATTATGAGCTGGAACCACGTTTCAACCGCTACAACCGGCAAGCTTTCCAGGTTTTTCGCATCCAGCACAGCCTCCAACTGGAAGACATTGCCCGGCACTGTGGCATTTCAGAAGACAAGCTGCGTTATTTCAACCCCGGCTACCTGCAGGATTACATCCCCGGCACCCGGCGAGGCCACTACCTGATACTCCCGGAAGAAGCACTTCCCAACTTTCAGAAATACATCATTAAGGAAAACAGGAAAGGGCAGCAGCGATACGCCATCGCCGTTCTGGACTCGCATCAGAAGCAGGGCGCAGAGGGGGTTTAGCCGATGAACCAAAAAAAAACAAGCTCACAAGGCGGGTTTACCGGAAACAATCCCTAATATTGGGAGCGCCGGAAAATCCTGAATCATGCACACCATTTTTGCCTACATTACCTGGGATGTATCTCCTGAAATTGTCCAGATCGGACCGTTGACCCTCCGCTGGTACGGTCTTTTGTTTGCCCTCGGCTTTCTGCTGGGCCTGTATATCGTCCGCGCCATGTTCCGGGCAGAGAAGGCGCCGGAAGAATGGCTGGACAAGGTATTCATCTATATGGTGGTAGGCGCGGTATTGGGCGCCCGCCTGGGCCATGTTTTCTTCTACGACTGGGATTACTACTCTCAGCACCTGGCGGAAATACCCGCGGTTTGGAAGGGCGGCCTGGCCAGTCACGGCGGCGCCATCGGCATCATCATCGCCCTGTGGATCTTTTCCATTCGCGACTCCAAGCAATCCGTGCTGTGGATACTCGATAAGGTGGTAGTCCCCACCGCCCTGGCCGGTTGTTTCATTCGCCTGGGCAACCTCATGAACTCCGAGATCGTGGGCACGCCCTCTGATGCGCCCTGGGCTTTCCTTTTCATCAGGGCATACCCGCCGGAACTGGCGGATGAGCCGCGCCACCCGGTGCAGCTCTACGAATCCGTCTCCTACCTGCTGACCTTCTTTTTCCTGTACTGGGCTTACTGGAACACCAATCTCAAGGACAAGCTCGGCCGCATGTTCGGCCTGTTCCTGATGCTGGTGCTGGGTGTAATACGCTTTGTGCTGGAGTACTTCAAGACCAGCCAGGGTGGCTTCGAATCCGCTCTCGGGCTGGGCCTGAGTACCGGCCAATTACTCAGCATTCCCTTCCTGATCGTCGGCCTGTACTTCTTCCTGCGGCCCAACCCTCCGGAAAGGAAGCCGGCGAAGGCCACCAAAGGGAAAAAGCAAAGCTGATCACTGCCTGAGGACGAGCTTCCGGCTGAAAGCCTGCCCCCCCGCCTGAATGCGATACACGTAATAGCCGACACTCAGCTGGGTGTAGCCGGGGCGGAAGATGTGCCGGTGCTCCCCGGCAGGCTGCCTCCCCGTAAAGAGGGTTTTCACCGGCTGGCCAAGGACGTTGAATACCTCGACTCTTACGTTCATGCTCTTCGGCAATACATAGTGAATGCCTACCTGGCCACCCTCATAAGCGGGCCAGTGCCTGAGCTGCAGGCGTGGCGGCTCGAATACCGGGGTGGGAGCGCAACTCAGGCCCAACTCGGGCAGGCGGGTGAAAGCTTGGCCCATCACGCCGTCTACTGTCTCCCCATCGATGCAGAGCCAGTTTTCCAGTATGGTGGAATAAACCTGACGGAAGTCGGTGCCGTAGCGCAGGTTGCCCACCGGGTCGAGGTCCTGCAGGTTGGGGTTCTGGCCCACAAAGCCATTGCCGTTGAGGCCCTCGCCAAACAACAGCATGGAGGCCGCGCCACCGTGGTCCGTGCCTCCCGAGGCATTCTGCTCGATCCGGCGCCCGAATTCGGAAATGGTCATACTCAGTACATCCTGGCTGCGCCCCCCTGCCGCCAGGTCATCGTAGAATGCCTTAATGTTCCTCGTCAGGGTATTCAGCAGAAAGGGCTGGTTGTTGTTCTGGTTGGCATGGGTATCGAAGCCATCGAGTGTCACCATATACAATTTCGTTCCCAGCCCTCCTTTGATGAGACGGGCGACGAGCGACAATTGGGCACCGAAATTATTCTGATACTCCTCCGTATTGGAAGCGTTGTTGTACGCCTCGGAGATGATTTCCGCGTAGCGGAAGGTGCTGTTCGTCACCGTGCGCAGATACCCTACTTGTTCCCCGTAGTAACAATCCGGCAGGTTGATGGTGTCGTAGAGCTCTCCGTTCTGAGCGATCTCATACAGGGTGTCCGGGTCATCGACGGCCACGCCCATATTCACCATGTCGGAATTGTTGAAGACGAGGTTTCCCGAGCCGCCAATCTGTATGGCGGGAGGAACATCGGGCGGGTTGGTGATAAAATCCGGGTACTGTCCTTCCAGGAA
>CAYVVK010000089.1:0-2746 GCA_964454855.1 uncultured Phaeodactylibacter sp.
ACCGCCTGGTAGACAGGTTCGCCAAGGCTTCGGCGGGCGAAGACTGCAAACTGCCCACTCCCTAATCCAGCCCCAACGCATACTCCACATTCTCCGAAAGCTTGCTGATGAACTTCGCCATCACCACCCCATCTGCCACATCATGGTCAAGCAGTACGGTGAGGTGCAGGAATTCGCGTATGCAGACTTCATCATTCACTACTGCCGGTTTTTTTATGATGGAGCCGGCGCCAAACCCCAGCGGGTGAACGCTGGTGTGGATGAACCACCCTCGCACCCTGCCGAACATCCCGATAGAGGTAAAGATCACGCTACCCATCATTTGCTGGGCGGCCTTTGGGGCCAGGTCGAAGTATTTCCATACCAGGCGGCGCAGCCAGCCCGGCAGGCTGAAGTAGAGGTTGGCCCAGCGGCCGTACCTGCCGCTATTCATGGCCGATTGATCTTCCTCCAGCGGCTGTTCCTTAGCCTTTGTGATCTCTGCGGCTATGTCTTCCATGCTCTTGCGGTTCGTTTGCCGGATCACGTAGGGCAGGGGCACCTTCTCGCCATCGTGCTTTCTTTCCACCATCACCGTGATGTCTATATCCTCGAAAATCAGGCGGGTGCGTTTGTTCTTCAGGTAAGCGTGCACTTCCTCAAAAGCTTCTATCGTCCGGCTGATCGTCTTCGCCATCCAGGCGGTAAAGGAGATCTGCATCCCCGCTGCCTTATGCTCTTTGATGAGCTGGCGAGCCTGGGTGACATCCAGCTCCAGCAGAGCTTTGACATGGTGCTTTTTCAGGCCCACGGTGAATACATCTATGGTCCCGATCCGGCTTTGGGGGAAGCGCTGTTCTTTGACCTTTCCAGGGGCTATCATTTTTTTCGGTTTAAATTCAGTAAAATGATCTGACGGGCATGCCTTTTTTCAAAAAACGGCATAAGTTGTGCCTACAATAAAAATAACGGTAATAAGCAAGGGTGAAAAAGACATTTATCAACATGGCGCTGTTTTTTTCTCTATGCAGCTGCCCACGGGAAAAAACGGAATTCCCTCCCTCAGACTGGCCTTCCTATCTGGGGGGAAAGGAAGTAAACCACTATAGTGCATTACAGCAGCTTGATACCAACAACGTCCACCGGCTCAGGCAGGCATGGATCTACCGGAGCGGGGATGCCGATCCCGAAGGCCAGTCTCAGATACAGTGCAATCCGCTTATCATCGATGGGATACTTTACGGGACTTCTCCCCGGCTGAAGTTGTTTGCCCTGGATGCCGCTTCCGGAAAGGAACTATGGCGTTTCGACCCCTTCGACGGGCAGGAAGCGAAAGGCGTCAACCGGGGTGTGGCATACTGGAGTTCGGGCGATGACAAGCGAATCCTCTTCACTGCAGGCCCGTTTTTGTACGCTGTCGATGCAGAAACCGGCCGGCCCGTTCTATCCTTTGGCGAGCAGGGCAGAGTAAGCCTCCACAAGGGCCTGGACAGGGAGGTGGAAGGCCTGTTCATCGGAAGTAATACACCCGGTATTGTTTATCAGGGCTTGCTGATCCTGGGCACCCGTGTCTCAGAATCAACGGGGCAGGTGCCGGGGCATATCCGGGCATACGATATTAGGACGGGTGAGATCGCCTGGATCTTTCACACCATTCCTCATCCCGGAGAAGAAGGCTACGATACCTGGCCGCCCGATGCCTGGCAACGCAGCGGCGGCGCCAACGCCTGGAGCGGCATGAGCCTGGATGAAGAGCGGGGCATTGTCTTTATACCTACCGGTTCCGCCTCTTTCGACTTCTACGGCGGCGACCGCCACGGCCAGAACCTC
This sequence comes from uncultured Phaeodactylibacter sp., assembly GCA_964454855.1. Lineage (GTDB taxonomy): Bacteria > Bacteroidota > Bacteroidia > Chitinophagales > Saprospiraceae > CAYVVK01. The sequence goes on from CAYVVK010000089.1 coordinate 1,810, forward strand.
TTCGCCAATTGCGTGCTGGCCCTGGATGCCGCCACGGGAAAGAAGATCTGGCATTATCAGGTAGTGCATCACGACCTGTGGGACCGCGACCTGCCCGCCCCGCCCAACCTGGTGAGGGTTAACCACGATGGGCAGGAGCGAGATGCCGTAGCCCAGATCGCCAAATCCGGGCATGTATTCTTGCTGGACAGGGAAACCGGAGAACCTCTGTTCGAAGTGGAAGAGCAGCCGGTGCCGCCTTCCACCCTGGAAGGAGAACAGGCCTGGCCCACCCAGCCGCTTCCGCTGAAACCGCCACCCTTTTCCCGGCAATCCTTCACGGAAGAGGATCTCCCCTCAAGGAGCAAGGAAGCCCACGATTACGCCAGAATGATCTGGCGGAACACCCTGAAAACCCAGCCTTTTCTCCCTCCCTCGGAACAGCCCTCCTTCATCTTCCCCGGTTTTGACGGCGGGGGCGAATGGGGAGGGGCAGCAGTGGATAAAGAGGGCATGCTATACGTCAATTCCAGCGAAATGCCCTGGCTGGTACAAATGCAAAAGCACCAGCCCATAGCCAACAGCTCTATGGCGGCGCGCGGCCGGCAGGTCTTTCAAAGCAGCTGCATCGCCTGCCATGGGACGGAACGGAAAGGCAACGAACTTTACGGTAATATCCCTTCTCTTATCAGCCTTAAGGAACGCATGCAGAAATCTGAGTTTACGGCTCTCCTCAGAGAGGGCAGAGGCCTGATGCCTTCCTTCTCTGTACTTTCCGAGAATGAAGTCAATGCCCTGTCTGCCTACTTACTCGAAACGGAGGAGGCGGCTGTCGAGGAAGGTGAGGAGAAGGCGTCCTGGCCATACCCTTATATCTTCAAAGGATACAACCGCTTTAAAGCGCCGGACGGCTACCCCGCCATCCGCCCGCCCTGGGGCCAGCTGACAGCCGTCGACC
>CAYVVK010000089.1:2756-6721 GCA_964454855.1 uncultured Phaeodactylibacter sp.
TGCTCGCCCAGGGGGATCTGCCATTTTATGGTGCTGACAGCCGTCGACCTCAATGCCGGCACCATAAAATGGCAGATCCCCCTGGGCGAGCATCCGGAACTGAGAGCCAAAGGCCTGGCCAATACCGGCACGGAAAACTATGGCGGCCCCATCGTCACCGCCGGAGGCCTGCTCCTCATCGCCGCCACCATGGATGAGAAGATCAGAGCCTTCAACAAGCGCACCGGAGAGCTGCTCTGGGAGGCAAAACTACCGGCAGCTGGCTTTGCTACCCCGGCCACCTACGCCACCGACGGCAAACAATATATAGTAGTAGCCGCCGGCGGAGGCAAACTTGGCCTGCGGTCCGGCGATGCCTACCTGGCCTTCACCCTTCCGCAATGACATCGATGACAGGCATGTCAGTCCGGAGAACAATGTAGCGATCCACCCCAACGCCCGGAAATAACCTATCATGCTCCGCATCCAAAGCAGCATGCTTGAACTACTGCAGCCCAGGCATCAACAATTTAACAATCTAACCATGTAGCAATGCAACAATGCAGCTGAGCTTGTCTACCTCACCTCCGGAAACAACCCCTCATCCAGCCCCGGAATGATCTTCAGCGCATTCCCATAGTATAGCTTCCGCAACACCTCATCCGGCAGGCCGATGCCATACATCCGCCAGAAGGCGTGGTAGCGCTTATAGTAGGGGAAATACTCATCCTCTGTTTCCAGCACGCGGAAGTAGGTGTGGTATTCCTCCGGCTTGTAGGCATCCTTCCCGAAGAGGATGCGGTTCTGGTATTTTGTCAGGAATTTGAGTGCCTGCCGCGGCTGCCTGCCCAATTCAGCGATGATGGCGCCGCATTCGACGTACATATTGGGCATGGCGTCCAGCAGTTCGCTCAGTTTTTCCAGGTTGTTGGCGTACCAGCCGAAGTGGGCGTTGATGAAGGTGGTATTGGGATGCTTTTTGAAAATGTCGTGCTGCTCGGCGATGATGGTTTCCCAGGGCGCCGGATTGTCGGCATCGCGTTTGCGATTGGGGCGCAGCTTGAGTTCGAGCCAGCGCTCGTTGTTGGCGTCGTGCGGATCCCAAAAGGATTTTGGGTCGGCCGAGTGGATGAGCACGGGGATGCCCAGCTCGCCGCACTTGGCCCAGACGGGGTCCAGGCGCGGGTCGTTGATGGGAATGCGGGTGCCGGTAGAATCGGTGTGGTCCATGCCCTGGCTCTTGTATATCTTCAGGCCGCGCGCGCCGATGCTCACGTCATACTCCAGTTGCTGCAGGGTGCTCTCCGTCCAGTCCGGGTCATCGATGCTCCGGATATTGATATTCGTGAAGTTAATGATGCGGTTTTCATGGCCGTACTTGTGGATGTTGTCCATCATGGCTTTCAGCGCCGGGCCGCCGCGCCCGCTCAGGTTGACGATGATGGCCATGTTGAGGGAGTCCATCTCGCGGATGAGCTTGTCGAGGTCCATTTCATCCAACCGCCAGTGGTGGCTGTGTACATCCACGAAGGGGAATTTAGCACTCGTCGGCTTGTGCTCCGGTACGACCAGGGTAGAGGGAGGGTCGTACTCCTCCCAGTCCATATGTAAAGAAGTGTCGATCTCATAGCGCCGCTGAGCCGTAGCCAGCAGTGGCAAAAGCAGGATGATGCAGAGGAAGCGTATCTTCATAGGGCAATGTTTTGTGCTATTAAAAAAGAGCCTTGAAGTTACGATCTCTGCTGGAAATTTTACCCGCAGCGCCGGATTTATCCGGCCCGGCTATAATCCATAGTAATTTTGCAGCGCGCCCTCCATTTCCGCCAGACAGGCCTGCAGCGCCTCCCATGCCCGGAAACAGCCTTCAGCACAGATGGGCAGGCAGTGGCAGAGGAAGGCGCTCAGGGCAATGGGCGCAATGGTATAAGCCAGTGTTTTTTTCGTAAGGTAGTCCTCATGATGGTTGATCTTCAGGTGTGGTGAAAAAGGAATAGTAAAAAGGTGGGAATAAGGAGAAGGCGCCGTTTGCAGTCTTGTCGCAAAGGCTTGTCTATTTGTGCCGTTTCGGCGGGCAGGATACCGAAATGGACTAAAAGGCAACCGTGGCTCCGAGTAATGGAACAGGGCTGAAGGTGAAGAAGCCGCCGTCTTCCAGGAAACCTACCAGGGCAATATCCCAATTGACAGCCCGCTTGCCAATAGCTCGTATTCCGACTGAGAATAGCGAACCCTGCAGTTCGCCACCGATCCAGTTCTCGGTAGTAAGAGCCAGGCCACGGGTAAGCCGATACTGCCCGCCGAGCGAGAAAATGGGAGAGGTGGAGGCCCTGCCATCTTCAATCGTATATCCCAGGCCGAAGGAAAAGTTGCGGTAGGGAGAACCATAGGTAGCCGCCAGATACAGTATGCCGATATCCACAGCGGCTTCGGAATCGGGGATGTTGAGCAGGATGAGGCCGGTTCCCAGGTTGAACTTGTCTTTTTCCAGAGGCAGGGTGAATTTGGGCATGAGGGCTATGGCCGGCAGAAATCCTTCGCCACTGAACAGAGAGATCATCTCCGTGCCGGCGCCCAGCGAAAACCAGTCGGTGACGCCATAGTGAAACTGATGAAAAAAGAGCATGTGGTTCTGATAGTAGCCCTCTCCGGCGGGCAGGCCGTAGCCCGTGCCCGGCCCGGCGATATTGCGGTAAGCATCCAGGTTCGGTTTCCAGATATCACCTTCCTTTATCATGCCGTAGCCGATCTGCCGGATGGCCCGGCGGGGGATGTTGAGCTTGCCCAGGCTGCGGCTCTCCAGTACCAGCTGCGCGTCGTTTTCCACCAGGATGCGGCCCACGATCTCACTGCCGTCGTAAAGTATGACGATAACCATCTTCTCGGGCGCTTCCTGTGTGAAGGCCTGCTGCCAGGCCAGCAGGGCCAGCAGAAAGAGTATTTTTTTAATCATTTGGAATGGCATTAGGGCGGCCATTGGCCACAGCTCTAACTTAGACGAAAAAAATACACTTATCGTTTGTCCTCCACCTTTTTTCCATGAATAAAAACCTGCTCCACCAGGTCGCTGCCGAAGGCATAAGGGAGGAAGGCCAGGGAAGGCACCGGGCGGGTAAGGAAGAAATTGGCCCGCTTGCCTTTGGCTATACTTCCGTAATCCTGCTCCAGCTCCATGGCGCGGGCGCCGTTGAGCGTGGCGGCATTTACCGCCTCCTCCGGCGTCATCCGGCATTTGATGCAGGCCAGAGAGAGCACGAACTGCATCTTTCCGGAAGGGGTGGAGCCGGGGTTGTAATCTGAGGCCAGCGCCACCGGCAGGCCAGCGTCGATCAGCCGGCGGGCGGGCTGGTAATGATCATTGAGAAAAAAGGGGGCGGAAGGCAAGAGCGTAGGCATGGTGGGACTACCCTTCAGGCTGTCAATATCGGCCTCGCTCACCGTTTCGAGATGGTCCACAGAAAGAGCGCCATGTTCTACGCAGGCGGGAATGCAGCCCAGGCTGTTGAACTGGTTGGTGTGCACCTTGGCCTTCAGGCCATAGCGGGCGCCGGCCTCTATGAGCTGAACAGTTTCTTCCACCGTGAAGAAGCCCTTTTCACAGAAGGCGTCGATGTAATCCGCCAGGCCTTCATCGGCGATGAGGGGCAGCATCTCCTCGATGATCAGGCGGATATAGCCCTGGCGATTGCCGCGGTATTCCGGCGGCAGCGCATGAGCGCCCAGGAAAGTGGCCTTGATGGGCATCTCGGCACTTTCCCTGAGCCGCCGGATGACGCGCAGCATTTTCAGCTCGCTGTCCACATCCAACCCATAGCCGCTTTTGATCTCCACCGCGCCTGTGCCGAAGGCTTGTATCTCTTCCAGCCGCTGTTGGGCAGAGGCAAGCAGCTCTTCCTCCGGTGTTTGCCGCAGGCGTTTCGCAGAATTCAGGATACCGCCGCCCCGCCGGGCGATCTCCTCATAGCTCAGCCCCCGGATGCGATCCACGA
>CAYVVK010000089.1:6731-13809 GCA_964454855.1 uncultured Phaeodactylibacter sp.
GAATACGAGGTGGGTATGTGAATCGCACCAGCAGGGCAAGAGCAGGCGGCCGCTGGCGTCTACGGTATCGTCGGCGCGCTGCGGGCATTCTTCCATAGGGCCGAAATCGAAGATGCGGCTGTCTTCCACCAGGAGGTAGGCATTGTCGAGGCAGGGCAGTTCCTGCATGTCTTTGCCGCTGACATAAGGACGGGGCTGTTGTTCGGTGAGTATCAGGCTTTTAATGTTGCGGATGAGCAGGCTGGGCATAGGGCAAATGGTTTGCCGCTAATATAGTGATTTGCCTGGAGGGGGGAGCAGGTGAGGCTTTCTGCCCGGCCCGGCGTTCCCCAAAGTGTCGCCTGCTTGGGCGGTCAAATGTCAATCTTTTTTACAAAACCCTCCTGTCCCAGGTGGCCCAGGTATTGGGAAGCCTGTTCATAGCTGTCGAAGCGGCCCAGAAATACTTTGTAGAAGGCCCGCCCACCTCTGTTCACCGGGTTCAGTTTGGTACTTACTCCCAGTTCGCGTTCCAGGGCGGCGCACCGGCGCACGGCATTATCATAGGAAGAGAACACGCCTAGCTGTAAGGTATAATAAGCTTCTTCCTTTGGGTTGGAAGGGTAAGGAAAGGAACCGGAGGTTGTCGATCCTGCAGCGAGCACGGGCCGTGCGGCGGCCTGGCCGGCATCGGGCACCAGTGCCGGGCGGGAGAGGTGCAGGATGGGTTTGGGGCTGGGAAGGATTTCCTCGGAAGTGGTGGCAAGGTTAAGCGGGCTGCGGTGGCCTGGCCGGTCGTATTGCTTCAGTGCTTCGTACAGGGCTTCGGCTTCCACAGCCCCTTCCAGGCGGCCGAGGAGTTGCCCCCGGCTGCTGAATACCAGCAGGGACGGCAGCAGCGTAACCTGATATTGTTCCTTCAACTGCTGGCCTTCTTCTTCATCGATATTCACTCTGAGCGCCAGGTAAGCCTCCTTGATATAGGCTGCGAGCCTTTCCTCGGTAAATACATTCTTTTCCATCCACTGGCAGGGCATGCACCAGTCGGCAGCAAAGTGGAGAAAGTAGAGCTTGCCTTCCTTTCCGGCGCGGCCTTGAATGTCCGCCACTGTGCCTTCGTCGAAGTGTACGGCGACAGGAGTGGTGGAAGCCATAAGGAAAGGAAAGTACAGAAAGCACAGGTTTGCCACAAGGGCCGGCCGCAGAGATCTGAACGTGCTGAAAACGGAAATAAGGACAGCCCCTTGCAGGGCAGGCAGGATAGTGTTTTTCATGGGATTACGGTTTTTGAAGATGAACCTTATCCCTTATACGCTGAATAGGAAAAAAAGTTATATGTGCACTGTAGAAAAAGGAGGAAGAAGTTGTGGCCCGGCCACCTTTTACCAGTCTGAACAGTAGATGTGGCCTACTTATTGAAGCGGCATTTGATAAAGTCGATAAGGGCGCGATGATTTTGCATGAGGTCCTGGGAAGCGTCGTAGAGTTCTTCAAATTTCATGGCGATCATCTGCATTTCCCTGGGCTCCTGCATGTCGCCCATCGAGCGGGCCTTAAAGTGAAAGCAGGTATGGATACTTCGGACGACCTCCTGCAACTCATCGGCTCTGCGTGCGAATTGTTGCAAGAGTTCCAGTTCATTGGAAGAAAGTTCCTGATAGCTGTGGCTCGCTTCATTGAGGGCTTCCTCGTCGCCGAGGTCTTTTTTGGTGAGGTCGAGGATGGAGACACTGAAAAGATTGGCGATCTTCAGCAGGTTACAGATCTTGGGCTCCGCGGTCCCATTCTCGTAGGAAGCAATATTGCCCCGGTTGAGGCCCACGCGGTTGGCGAGTTCTTCCTGGCTGAGCTTCAGGCGCTTTCGCAGAAAGCGGATGTTCTGGTGTAAATAAATCGTCGTGCTGTCCTGGTTTACTAATTCCATTTCCAATCCTGCTTTTCCTACAAAAAAATTAGACTAAATCGGACAAATGCTAGATGAACTAGCTATTCTAAAATACAAACGAATGCCAACTTAGTTTACAAGTGTTAAGAAAATTAACTTATTTTTTAAAAAGTGCCATCTGAGTGTCAAAACGGGTACAGTTGAAGCAATAATCAGTCTAAATAGGAAATTTTTTTTGCAAAATTGATGTTCAAACTGTAGATTTGTAAATAAGAATTACAAAAGAATCGGACAAACTATAAAATCACCGACCATGATATATGCAATTCAGAATCAAATTCAGGAACAACTGGACAGCATCAGTAGTTCGCTGAGAGCCTTTTCTCTTAAACTCACAGGTAATACCAACGATGCGGAAGACCTTTACCAGGACACCGCGCTGCGGATTATTACCAATGCCGACAAGTACCGCCAGGGTACGAATTTCAAGGCCTGGGCGGTGACCATTATGCGCAACATCTTCATCAACAATTACCGCAAGAAGGTGCGCCGCAATATGATCATTGACCAGACTCCGAATAACTATTACATCAACTCTGGCGACAAGACGGTAGAGAACGATGGCGAGTCTAACGTGGCCTATAACGAGCTGATGAAAATGGTAGACGAACTACCCGAAGATTTTCGCCGGCCGTTCATGATGGCCTACCAGGGCTTCAAGTATGATGAGATCGCCGAGCAACTCGGCTCCCCGCTGGGAACCATCAAAAGCCGTATCTTCTTCGCCCGCAAAAAATTGCAGAAGATGTACAAGGACTCCCTGAAGGAAAGAAGAGCTTAAGCGACAATGTAGCTTGTCTTGAAGAAAAAGGCTGAGTAGCCCATACGGTTGCTCAGCCTTTTTCGTTTCTTAAATGTGCGCTTTTTGTATATTGGAGCCAGCCTTAATACATTCACCTAAAGCAGCCTTTCATGAGCAAACTAACGATCCGCAGCGGTAAAAGCAAACTGAACCTCCTGAAGAGCAAATCGCTGGTCGGCTTAAAGACCACTTCCGAGAAAGAAGCCGATAAAAAAGAATACGTCGATGCAGAAGTCTACAAAAACCTGGGTGGTTTTAATATCGTGAGCCTGAAGAAAGAAGGCCAAGACATTGACACCCGGCTCGATGAAGTGCGCACCCGCGATGAAGTGGAAGTAGGCACCCACGTCTACTACGCAGAGGGCAGCGACAAACCTCTGGTGGCCACCGGCGATATTTACATTACCTTCCAGGAGGGCGTTAGCGAGGATGAGCAGCGCATCGTCATGGACGAGTACAAGCTGGAACTGCTGGAGCAGCGCTCGGAAAACCTGGTGCTGGCCAGAGTGACGCCTCTTTCGCCCAACCCCATCAAGGTGGCGCATATGCTGCAGCAGGTCTCCCTGGTGAAGGTCGCAGAACCCGACCTGGATACGCTGCTCGACGAATACTTCAGTGAACCTTCCGACGACCTGATCAGCCAGCAGTGGCACCTGCGCAATACGGGTAGCCTGCCCGGCATCAACTACCGCCTGCGACAAGGCGCCGACGCCAAAGTGGTGGATGCCTGGCGCCGCCTCGGCAGCCTGGGCTCCGACCGCCTAACCATCGCCATCATTGATAATGGTTTTGACGTCAACCACCCGGACCTGCGCACCAAGATATTCCGCCCTTATGATCTCTGGAAACAGTCAACCAACCTGTCTGTGGGCGACCCTCGCTTCACGCACGGCACACCCTGCGCCAGCGTGGCCCTGGCTGTGTCTAACGGACGGGGCATCGTCGGTGCGGCGCCCAACTGCATGTTCATGCCCCTCAACGGTACTTCCTTTAGCAACCGGGCCACGGAACAGATGTTTGACTACTGCCTGGAGAACGGCGCCGACATCATCAGCTGCAGCTGGGGCACTACTGACTCTAATTTCGCGCTGGGATCTATTAAAGAAGCAGCCATTGCCCGGGCAGCGAAAAATGGGCGTGGAGGGAAAGGCTGCGTCATACTGTTCGCCGTTGGCAATGACGATTTTGATTTTGTCAACTTCTACGCCGCCCACCCGGATGTCATCGCCGTGGCGGCAACCACCAGCCAGGACAGCCACGCCAATTACTCCAACCGCGGCCCGGAAGTGTCCGTCAGCGCCCCTTCCAATGGCGACTGGCCCATACTCGCCGCCCGCGCCTCCTGGGACGAAGGCATCTCCTGGGAAACCGGAGATTTCAAGTATTACCGCGATGGCAGAGACCGCGGCCCGCTCTATAAGCACTTCGGGGGCACCTCCAGCTCCACGCCCCTGGTGGCGGGCATCTGCGCCCTCATCCTCAGCGCCAATCCGGAACTGACGGCCCGGGAAGTAAAGGAGATCCTGCAAACCACTGCCGATAAGGTGGGCAGCCCCAGCGAATACAACAACGGGCACTCCATCAAATACGGCTACGGCCGCGTCAATGCCGACCGGGCCGTGGCGGAAGCCCTGCGCCGCCGCGAGCAGGTGACGCCTCCGGAAGAGGTGGGGGAGGCCATCACCGCCGGGCAGGGCCTGTTCCGCTTCAGCGTGGAACGGCAGCCTTCCGAAGGCTGGGGGGTACAAACCGGCGTATTCAAAGAATACGGTAACGTGCTGGTGCAGGCGGAAAAGTTGCAGCGGCAGTTCGGCCAGCAGGTTGTCGTTAATATTAACGAACTGGGCGGGGAGACGGTCTATAAGGTCATTCTCGGCGCTTTCAGTGATTACGAAGACGCCAAGAAACTGCACGAGCGGGTGAAGGATGCGGGGATCAGTTCTTTTCCGGCGGATCTGTCGAAGTTGGGATAACCAGGTGCTGAACAACGCCAATGAAGTGGAAGATCTGGCAGAAGATGATGATCCCGGGCCAGATGCAGAAGCAGGAGGGATCGGTATCAAAAACCATCCTCTTTTCAGCACAGTATACCCGTGAGCACAGCACCATCGTTCGCTTTTAGAACCGGTTCAGCCAGCGCACCTACATAGCTACTTTTGGAAAAAAAAGTAAAGAATGTCCGCCAGCGCAATAGCGGCGCTGAAGAGCGGGGCGGATGAGCTGATCCTCGCCCGCATCGTGCTACAGAGCGCAGCTTTTGTAGGTAGGAAGAAGACATCCTATTTAACGTGAGTTCGGGATAAAATTGATGGTAAATCGTTGCAATTGCTGTTCGCTTATGGCAGTTCGCTGTTCGCAGGCCGCAGCGAATGGCAAATAGCGAGCGGCGAATAGCTCCAGAGAGCTACAAGTTGTTGATATTCATAGGGTTTGATCCCGAACTGACGTTATTTATTGGGAGCCGACAGGTAAACTCAGTTTTTCTTCTCGGAGAGGGGAGAAGCGGCTTTGTAAATATTTCCGGAAAGCGGCTGTCGGAAAAAAGTTCTGGAAAATAACTTACTGCGGGTCTTTATGTCTCCTTCCAGGTTGGGCGCATCATGGCCAGTGCAGGAAACATAGGCGAGATTTTCCACAAAGAGAATGTGGTCAACAGGAATAAAGCTTACGGGTTTTTGCCCGCATCGGTGGCCAAAAGTGGGCAGTTTTGGCATTCCTTTATCTCCATAGTAGTGCTCGCTATTTAATTGTTCGTGAAAGGAAGCAAACAGGATAGGCTCTTCCAGAGATTGATCTTTACCGTTTTCGGCTTTGGGATAAAGAGTATGTTTGATAGGAGTCAACCCATCTTTAACTACATAAAAGTGGATAGGGACATTTAGTTCAGCGTAATATTCCGTTTTAAATTTTCCCTCTTTTCCGGTGTATACCCTGTGAAGCCCATTGAAATTGGCAGGAAAGTCCTGCTGCTGAGTAACGTACACTGGCAGGCTGATTGCTGAGCCTTCCGGATAGACGACCTGGCCATTCAGGGTATAAACACCCGTCTTGGGGTGGAAAGAAAATAACAAAACACAGGTAGCAATTACCAATATGGAGGATAGGAGCAGAAGTAACCTGTTATTTTGCATGGTGTCGTTAGGATTTCGGGCGGTTTTAGGCGTAGGTATTTCTCAAGCATGTAATATATTGAAATACATCAATTTATGCAAGCTTTTGCAGGTAGTAAGTTCGATAGGGCATCAATTTATTATAGCCGGCCCCGGACCTTCACTATTATCTGCTGGCTTGTCAGGGAATAAATGATACTTACGAAACATTGTACTGTCACCTTCTTCTTCAGGCAAGGCTACCTGGTATTCTACCTGCCTCTTGTACCCCTTTTTTAAAAAGATGAGGCTTACGGTATTTTCTCCCGCTTCTGCCGTATATGGTAATGTTATTCGTCCTGCACTATTGGTATAACCAGTAGTTGTCTCATCTCTGGCTACTTGCACATAAACTCCTTCTAAGGGGGAGAGTTCTTCTGCTTTAAGCACTTCAGCATTTATAAATACTTGCCGAGGGGGATTCTTCTGTTTTTCCTTATATTTTTCATACCAGGAAGATAAGCGGGGAAAACCCAACACCACCAGAATGAGCGCAATAATAGCCCCCACCAGCATTCTGCGGGCCTGCTTCCAGAATTCTTCGCCGAGCTTTTTCCCCTCTTCCGCACCCTTCTGTCTCCAGTCTGGCCACCGGCGCTTCAGCCACTCTTTTATGCTTGGCATTTTCATATCGAGGGGATTTTAGCAAGTTAATAAAACAAGGCAAATATTGTGTGGCTAACACGATGGCGGGTTTTTTCGTTCCCTGGTAGCGAATTTTCGCTAAAAACCTTTGGGCGATGCTTCTCTGGAGTATTTCAAAAAGAATATATTTATAAATGTTTTGGACGGTTTATATACTCAAATGCGCCGACAACACCCTCTACACCGGCATCACCAACAATCTGGAGCGCCGTTTACAACAACACGAAGAAGGGCAAGGCGCTAAATATACCAGAGGGCGCGCACCATTGAAGCTGCTCTATACAGAGACTTGCGAGAACAGAAGCCTGGCTTCCAAAAGGGAATGGGAGGTTAAGCGGCTCAGCCGTGCGGAGAAGCTGGCCCTGATGAGCAAAAAGCCGGAATGATGAATGAGAGCTGGTTAATTTCTTCCCTTGCCCCCTTTGGGAAAAAAGTCAGCAATTTTTTTTTGAAAAGCTTGCGCCCTATTCGATTAGCTTCTATATTTGCACTCGCATTTGAGCAATAGGGGCGATTAGCTCAGTTGGTTCAGAGCACCTGCCTTACAAGCAGGGGGTC
>CAYVVK010000090.1:0-13779 GCA_964454855.1 uncultured Phaeodactylibacter sp.
GCAGAAATCGCGTAGAGGATGGCTGCTATGACCAGTACCTGTTTCCGCCCGATCCGGTCACTCAGGGGGCCGGCAACGATCATGGCGGCGGTGGAGGTCAGCGTCAGAGAGCTGACCGCCCAGCCCAGTTCCAGCTTGCTAAGGCTGAACTGCGCCTCGATGAACTTGACCACCCCGGAGATCACCGAGGCATCGAAGCCCATCAGGAAGCCGCCCAGGGCGACGATGAGGGCGGTTTTGACGACATAGAAATTGCTTTGTTTCATGTTTGTCGGTTTTTCGTTTTTAGTGGATCTGAACAGTACCTTTAAGGGCAGCGCGGGAATCGCCGCCCACCCAGATGTCGAATTGTCCGGGCTCTACCTGCCAGCCTTTGCCGGGGTAATAGTAGGCCAGGCGATTCACCGGAAGTTCAAAGATAATGTTTTTACGCTCGCCGGGCTGTAAGCGTACGCGCTGAAAGGCTTTCAGTTCTCGTACCGGCCGGGCCAGGCTGCTGACGGGGTCGCGGATGTACAGTTGCGCTACTTCCTCTGCCTCGTAATTGCCGGTATTGCTCAGCTCCACACTTATGGCCAGGGTGTCGCCAATACTGGCTGTGGCTTCGGCCAGCTGCAAGTTTCCGTATTTGAAAGTAGTATAGGAAAGGCCGTACCCAAAGGGCCAGAGCGGTTCATAGCCTTCATCGAGGTAGTAGGAGGTATTGCCTATCGAGGTTTGAGGGGCGCGGGCCGGTATATCGTCAATGTGGATGTAGGATTCTTCTGTGGCGGGCTTGCCGGTGTTCTTGTGGTTGTAGTACATAGGGATCTGCCCGGAGGTAGTGGGAAAGGTCACCGGCAGCTTGCCGGAGGGCGATTCCTCTCCGAGCAGTAGCTTCGCGATGGCCGGGCCGCCCATGGTGCCGGGATGCCAGGCGAAAAGCAGGGCCTGGGTAAATTCAAGGGCAGGGCCCAGTGCCAGCGGGCGGCCCGCCATGACCACGGTGGCCGTGGGCTTGCCGGCCTTGGCCACCGCTTTCATCAACTCCAGCTGGGCACCGGGCAGGCCCAGGTGGGCCCGGCTGTGGGCTTCGCCGGAAAGTATGGATTCTTCCCCCAGGAAGAGTAACACCGCATCGGCATGTTGTGCGGCCCGAATGGCTTCCGGAAAGCCGGCATGGCTGTGGGTGCGGCTCGTTTCCAGGGCCTTTACAAAAGTGATCTCCACTTCTTCGGACAGGCTGCTGCGCAGTGCTTCCAGAGGAGTGATGGTATGTTTTTCGTCGCCATCGAATATCCAGGTGCCGAGCTGTTCATAGGGGTCATCCGCCAGCGGGCCGATCACGGCCAGCTTACGTATTTTCGGTGCTGAAAGCGGAAGCGCCTGCCCTTCATTTTGGAGTAGTACGCAGCTTTGTGCGGCCATTTCCTCCGCTACAGCCCGGTGGCGGGTATTGACGAGTTCTGGAAAACCGGCTGGAGAGGTGTAGGGGCTTTCGAAAAGCCCCATCCTGAGTTTAACGGCAAGAATATTGACAACGGCCTCATCAATGATCTCTTCCGGCAGGGTACCTTCTTCCACCAGTTCTTTCAGGTGGTTGGCGTAGGTGGTGCTCGCCATTTCCATATCGATGCCGGCAAGAGTAGCCTGCCGGGCGGCCTCCTTGTTATCGGCAGCTACGCCATGGACAACGAGCTGGCGGACGGATTCCCAGTCACTGACCACGAAGCCATCAAAGTTCCAGTCTTCCCGCAGTACTTTCCGAAAGAGGAATTCATTTCCGCTGGCGGGCCGGCCGTTTATATCATTAAAGGTAGGCATAATGGTGGCTACGCCGACATCCACGCAGGCCTTGAAAGGAGGGAAGTAGGTATTGTACAGTTCAACCTCCGGTATGAGAGCGGAGTTGTAGTCCCTCCCTCCTTCGGCGGCGCCGTAGCCTACAAAGTGCTTGGCGCAGGCGGCGATGCTGCCCTTATCGCCGATGTCCTCTCCCTGAAAACCGCGCACCATGGCCACGCCCAGCTCGCTTGTCAGGAAGGGGTCTTCGCCCATGCTCTCGGCGATGCGGCCCCAGCGGGGGTCGCGCGTAATATCGATCATAGGCGCGAAGGTCCAGTGCAGGCCCACGGAGGAAGCTTCCAGGGCGGCCATGCGGGCGCCCCTTTCCACCAGTTCAGGGTTCCAGCTGGCCGCCTGGCCCAGGGGTATGGGGAGGATCGTCTTGAAACCATGGATCACATCCCTGGCAAAGAGCAAAGGAATGCCTAAACGGCTCTCTTCCACGGCTATGCGTTGGAGCTCATTCAGCGTTTCGGTGTTCACTTCGTTCAGGATAGACCCCAGGTTTCCTGCTTTTACCTTTGCATGGAGGGCTTCGGAGATGTGGCCGTATTCGCCGTTGGCCTGGCAGAGTTGCCCGATCTTTTCCTCCAGGGTCATCTGTCCAACCAATACTTTTGCTTTTTCTTCAAGCTCAGGGCTTTCGGTTTGTGCCAGCATCAGGCTGCTGTCCATCAGGAGAAGGCATAGGAAAATCGTTATCCGTCGCATAGGAATGGCTGTTTGATGATATAGAAGGATCAAATTAATTCGAATTTATTCGCCCTGAAAAACTCTGACGTAATCTACGATCATGCGTTGCGGTAGAACCGTGCTGGAATCCGGGAAACCGGGCCAGTTGCCGCCCACCGCTACATTGAAAATGAAAAAGAAGTCGTTGTGGAATTCGCTCAGTTCTCCCGGTGTAATATCAATGGTGTGATACTGTTGGCCGTCGAGCAGCCACCTGATCCGTTGGTCGTCCCACTCTATGGAAAAGACGTGGAATTCATCGTAAAAGCGGCCCGAGGGCAGCCTGGTGCTACCGCCGAACTCAGCGTGTTGGCCTGCATTTGACCAGTGCACCGTGCCATAGACCGTGCCCGGCTGATGGCCGATGAGCTCCATGATGTCGATCTCGCCGCAGGCGGGCCAGCCTACTGTCTGAAAGTTGGCGCCCAGCATCCATAGCGCCGGCCAGATGCCCTGGCCAAAGGGCAGGGCGGCGCGGATGTCTACCCTGCCATACTGAAATTCGAACTTGTTCATGGTGATCATACGGGAAGAGGTGTAGGCGCGGCCGCCGAAGTTCTCTCTGCGGGCCTCGATGACCAGGTTGCCTTCCCGGAGGAAAGCATTCTCCCGCCGGTAGTACTGTAGTTCGTTGTTGCCCCAGCCATTATTGCCGGTGCCCATTTCGAAGGCCCAGAAATTTTCATTTATCGCGTCTCCCTCGAATTCATCCTGCCAGATCATTTCCATGCCGGGATAGGATTCCGGAGAAGTATATCCGGTTTCGGGAATAAAAAGAGCGGTGTTGATGTCGTCATTCAGCAAAGTGATGACGGCCTGCTTCTCGCCGATCTCAGCGCCGGCGGCATCGGCAATTTCAATGGTGAATGTTTCATCTTCTTCAAATTCTTCTTCGCCGAAGATCTCCACAGGGTATTCTACGCGCAGGTCGCCGGGAGCGAATACTGCCGGTTTGAATACCACGGCTTTGAAATCTTCTCCGGCCACGGCCGTACCATCCACACTTTGAATGAAGGCGATCACGGTATCTGCTGATGGTTTGGACAGGCGCAGCTCCACATAGGCGATAAAATTCTTGTCCCCTTCTTCAATCGAGAGGGGGCCCCCGATGCTCACCACCGGTAGTTCGACTGCCGGGACATCGTCATCTGATTTTGAGCAGCTGGCCAGAAATAAGAGCAGGGCGAAAGTGAATGCGGTGTTTTTCATATTTCAGGGATGAAAAAGATGAGGCTGCTCCAAACATTAGTGTTTACCGGGAACAGCCTCAAATGATACATTAAATTACTATATACCTAACTAAACCTAAACTTTAGTTTGCGGTGCGTATCCTCATGGTCCACCAGGCTGTTCCACTCTGATCGGCAGAAATGTCAACCGCAACGGTCAGTACTTCTACGCCACCGGCGGCGCTGTATTCCAGCACTTCATAGGTGATCTGAGAAGCCGGGCCGACGCCATTGGCGGGGTTGAGTTCGCCACCATTGAAACCTTTGGCGAAACCGATGAAGGCGCCTTCACCAATTACGGTGATCTTTGCCCGCTCATCTCCCATAGCTTCGGTAACCTCATAAGTGTAAGTGCCGGAGGCCAGGGCATCATAGGGATCCATCAGCTCGCTCTCTGCAATGCAGGCGAAGCTGCCGCCCATGAAGTCTTCGGCCCACACATCGCCCTGGGTAGCGTACTCGTAGGTGCCATCATCGAAGAAGATGTACTCGTCATCCATCTGGCAGGCACGGACTTCCACATCGTCCTCGGTGATACCAGGCCACCATTCGCCGCTACCGGCTGCCGGGCCTACGAAATAGGACTGTGCGCCATCAAGCACCCAGGCTTTTCCGTCGGCAGAAGAAAGAACGTCCGGCGTGAATGCGGCAGAACTTACGACCACTTCCTTAGCGATCTGGTCCATATTGCCGTCGTCATCCATAGCGCTCAGAGTGACCGTATAGGCGCCTTCTGCCGCATAGGTGTGAGTGGGGTTTACTTCCGTAGACATACCGCCATCGCCAAAGTCCCAGGAATAACTGGTGGAGTTGGAGGAGGTATTGGTGAAGGTGACGGTTAGGCCATCCTTCTCGAAGTTGAAGCTTGCATTGGGTACCGCGGAGGGGATATCCGGCAGGTCGGCAATGTTCTTGTAGCTGACCAGGTTGTAGTTCCAGTAGCCGCCATCGCCGTTGTTGATCGGCAGGGCGAGCTGAAGCGTATCGGCTATGTCGCCGGATGCCAGATTGACGATCACGTAAGACTTGACCATCTCCGGGTTGGGATTGTCTCCGGTATTGGTCTTATTGGCCAGGCCGATATAGGCGCCTTCTCCATTGATGGTCAATGTTTGGTTGGCATCGTCAAAATCATAGGTGTAGTCACCGCCGTTGCCAAAGGCAGAACGGGCGGGGTTGTCACCCCATACATCGGGATTGGTCTCTTCCCAGCAACCTTCTGTCGGATGCCAGCCACCATTTCCTTCGGAGTCGATAAAAATGGTGCCGGCTGAATTGAACTCAAAGGCGCCATCTCTGGTGAAGGTATAAGCATCGTCAAGGATGCAGGGGCGGTCAGCCAAAGGCGTTACACCGCCGAAGGACCACCACTGGTTGTCACCGGCTGCCGGGCCGATACCCAGGGCAATGCCCTCTCTCATCAGGTACCAGGTTTTGCTTTCGGCGCCCGCCAGCAGGGTAAGTTGCTGATCGGGATCGTTCAGTGTGATGGTCTCATTCCGCTTGGCGCTCTCGCCCTCGCTGTTGAAGGCCGTCAGCACCACAGTGTAAGTACCCGCTTTGTCGTAAACGTGAGTGGGGTCTTTTTCAGTGCTGGTATTGCCGTCACCGAAATCCCACTGGTAAGTGGAGGCATTTTGAGAAAAGTTCGTAAAGGCCACTTCCAGGAAGTTGTCCTGGCTGACTTCAAACTGGAAGCTGGCAATTGGGGTGTCTACCTGGGGGATGTCATCATCGTCCTTGTTACAGCCAGTGGCCAGGATTACTCCGAGTCCCAGGGCGGCGATGAATGCCCATCGGAAATTTAAAAGAAAAAAGCTTCGATGTTTCATATTCACTAGTTGTTTTAGAATTACAGTTAAGGTTAATTATTGAAATAGGCTTGCGTCAGGATATTCTGTCAGGCTGGGCGCTACGGAGAGCTCTTCCAGCGCAATGGGCAGCCACAGGTCGTTGTCACTAAAGTTGGGCTGCCGGATGTCATCGCCGGCAAATAGATCGGCGGTAGCGCGGCCGGAGCGCACCAGGTCAAACCAGCGGTCGCCTTCCAGGGCGAGTTCGGCTCTTCTTTCGTACCAGATGACGTCCAGCAGGGTCCAGCCCATGTCGTTCATGAGGTCCTGGGCGGTGCGGAAGTTGCCGGTATTGTCCCCGGGGCCGGCGGCGCGTTCCCTGACCTGGTTGATGTAATCCATGGCTTCGCCATCAGAGCCGTTACCGCGGTGCAGGGCTTCGGCCAGCATGAGCAGCACGTCGGCGTAGCGGATGGCGTAGATATTGGCGTCTTTGGTCAGGTTGGGGTCGCCACCGTTGACATTATTGCCGGTGTAGGCTTTGTAGTTGGCAAACTTTTCCTGCCAGTAGCCGGTATTGTCCACCGGGTTGCCTTGCGTCTCATCGACCACTACGGCGCAGCTGGCGCCAGCATCTTTGATCTCCTGGTCGAGTTCGGCAATAGAGATGATGGCCGCGTCCCGGCGATAAGTATCATCATCTAGGAAGTGGTTGTACAGGCTTTCAGTAGGCAGCATGAATCCCCATCCTGCCTGGTAGGTGGGATGGCCATCACACAGGCCCCGGATACCGCACAGCTGCACCATCCCGTTGCCATCGATGCCTTCAAACCAGCCCCAGTCACTGGGGAAGAGGTTGGATTGCTGTAACTCGAATACAGACTCGGGAGGGTTCTTCACCCCAAATTCATATAAGGCCTCCATGTCATCTTCCAGGCTGTAAATACCCAGGTTTACTACTTCGGAGAGATGCTGGGCGGCCAGGTCAAACTTCTGTGGGTCGTCGCCGTCCATATCTGCCCAGTAGAGGTATGCCTTTCCCAGCAGGGCTTCGGCAGCGCCTTTATTAACGCGCCCGGCATTGCCGGCAGGAACAGTGGAGGGCAGCAGGGGAATAGCGGCCTCGAGATCAGAGGTGATGGCCTCGAAAACTTCCGTCATGGTATTGCGCTCCTGGTTGACGTCATCCGGAGTAAGGGCCTCCGTGACTACCGGGATGGGGCCAAAGTGGCGGAACAGCTCGAAGTGGTAATATGCTCTGAGGAAGCGGGCCTCCGCCTGGTATTGTTCTACCAGAGGTGTGGCGATCTCTGCATTGGAGATTACCAGGTTGGCCCGGAAAATGCCGATGTAGTTGCGGCGGTAAATGGGGTGAGTGACGACGTTGGTGTTGGTGTTGGTGAAATCGTCAAACTCCTGCCAGCCGGGCTGGTCGTTGTTGGAGGCGTCGCCTCCGGCGTTGGCGTTGTCAGAGCGGATCTCAGCAAACATGACGAAGGATATCCACTGGCCGTAGGCCATCGTCCAGCCGAGGGGGTCATAAGCCGCCACCAGGGCGGAGAAGACCTGCTCTTCGGTTTGGTAAAAGTTGGCGGAAAGGAATTCGCCCACCGGCTCTACATCCAGCTTATCTTCGCTGCACCCAACAGCGCTTAGCATGAAGACGGTTAAGGCCAGTATCGATATTTTATATTGTCTCATGATGGTCTCTTTTTACATGGTGATTTTAATACCTCCGCCAATGGTCTTATTGGAGGGGTAAAAGCCCTTGTCGATACCCGTGTCCAATATCCAGCCGTTGGTGCCGATGTCAGGATCAAAGCCCGTGTAATCGGTTACGGTTAAGAGGTTATTGGCGGAGAAGTAGATCCGCAATCCCTGCAGCTTGGCCTTTTCCAGCAAGCGGGAAGGAATGTTGTAGCCCAACTGCAGGTTCCGCAGGCGGAAGAAGGAAGCATCCTCTACATAAAAGTCGGAGGGCCGCTGATTATTGTTCGGGTCATTAGACACCAGGCGCGGATAGGTATTGCCGGGGTTTTCCGGCGTCCAGCGGTCCAGCCAGAAGTCCTGGTAGTTGGTAAAGGTGATGTCCGAGCGCTCATAAGTGCGGTAGATGTCATGGCCGAGCTGAGCGGAAAGGATGGCGCTGAGGTCAAAGCCTTTGTAATTGGCGTTCAACGAAAAGCCGATAATGTGATCAGGCCAGGGGGAACCGATATTGGAAATATCATCGGTATTGATCACTCCGTCGCGGTTGACATCCACAAAGCGAATGTCACCGGGCTGGGCCTTGGGCTGCAGCAGGTCGCCATCTGCGCTTAGGTGAGAGAACACCTCGCCTTCATTTTGGAAGATGCCGTTGGTCACATAGCCCACGAAGTGGCCGACGGGGAAGCCTTCGGTCATCCGCGTGATGGGCGTATTGCGCACCGGCCAGGAGTAACCCTGCAGGAAGCCGGCTTCGCCGGCCACGTTGATCACCTCATTGGTGAAGGTGGTGTAATTCACATTGGTAGACAGGGTCAGCTCACCCAGAGGAAGGCGGTAGCCTAGAGACGCTTCAATACCCTGATTCTGGATCTCGCCCAGGTTACTGACCGGGTTATTGGTGGCGCCGATGTAGCCTGGAATGATCTGGTTCATCAACAGATCCTTGGTATTCTTTTTGTAGTAATCCACTTCGGCCGTCAGGCGGCCGTCCAGGAAGCGTGCTTCAATACCGATATCGAGCTGCACGCTCTCCTCCCATTTGATGTTGGGGTTGGGCGGTGTGGCCAGGGCCGCGCCGGTGATGAGCGATTGGTCGACTCCAAAGGGATAAGTAAATACGTTCTCGATGGTGGAAGCGTAGCTGAGTGGAGAAATACGGTCGTTACCATTTTTACCCCAGCTGCCCCGTACTTTCAGGAAGTCGATGGCCCGAACGTTGAAGAAGAACTCATCGGAAACCACCCATCCCACGGAGAAAGAGGGGAAAACGCCCCAGCGGTTGTTCTGCCCGAAATTGGAAGAACCGTCTCTTCGTACCGTGGCCGTGAAGAGATAGCGGTCTTTGAAATCGTAGATGATCCGGCCATAGTAGCTGATCAGGGCATAATCTACGTTTTTGGAGCCGTAGGCCAGGTCCGTAGTATCTTCCCCGGCATCCAGGATCTGCCAGTTGTCGTCAAACTTTACCGCATCAGGGATGGAAGAAGAAGACCCTCCGGCCTGTTCAAAATTAGACTCCCGGTAAGTGGTGCCTAAGACCAGGTCCATACTGTGCGGCCCAAAATTTTTATTGTAGTTGAGGTAGTTTTCGAACTGGAAAGACTGTCCGGTGCCATATCCCTGAGCAATATCATTTTCAGGGTTTACAAAAGCGCTGTGAAAGGCATAATCAGGCGTGAAGCTCCGGAAGTTAAACCAGTTGTAATCTACCCCGAGGTCACTTCTGAAGGTGAGGCCCTCAAAAGGTTTCACATCCAGGTAAACATTACCCAACACCTGATCGGCATGGCCGTTGTTGTTGGCGAGGAATAAACGGCTCAGCGGGTTGATGTATTCTTTTTGCACCCACCGGGACTGGGCAAAGCCATATTGCCCGCTTTCACTGTAAACCGGCGTTAGGGGATCATAGGCAAAAGCATCCGCGATGACCGTGCCGAAAGCGTCATTGACCCCGATGTTCTGGTTTTCCACCCGGTTGACATAGAGGTTCTGCCCTACCGTAAACAGCCAGTTGATCTCTTTGGTAGAGTTCAATCGAATCGCGTAGCGCTTATAATTAGATTTTTCGCCGCCGACCACGCCATTCTGATCCCAGTATTCCATGGACAGGAATGCGTTCTGCATGGTGGCGTTAAGGCGGTGGTTCTGCACCGTGGCGTTGTCAAAGATGACATCCATCCAGTCCGTATTTTCTGTCTGTGCCCCTTCGGCGGGAAAACCCAGGGTTTCCAGAAAAGAGAGCTGGCGGCCGTTGGCGAATTTCTCCCGCGTCACCGAGATGTATTCCTGCGGGCCCAGCATTTCCGGGAGTTTCCAGGGTTGAGATACAGAGGTGAAGCCCTCGTAGGTGATGGAGCCTTGTCCTTCCGCTCCTTTCTTGGTAGTGATGATCACTACGCCATTGGCGGCTCTGGCGCCGTAGATGGCGGCAGAGGCGGCATCCTTAAGTACGTCGATGGATTCTACATCTCCGGGGTTAATATTGTCAATGCTGTTTACCTGCAGGCCATCGACGATGAACAGAGGCGTATTGTCACCATTGGTGCTGACCCCCCTGATGAGGATAGACTTGCCGGCACCCGGCTGGCCGGAAGATTCATTAACGATCAGGCCGGACACCTGGCCTTCCAATGCCGATTGGACATCCTGCACCTGGAAGCCTTCCAGGTTCTTGGTGGTGAGCTTGGAGATGGAGCCGGTAGCCACCCTCTTTTGTTGCACGCCGTAGCCGATGACTACGATCTCTTCGAGTTGGGCGGCGCTTTCCTGCATCACCAGGTCTACTATAGTTCTGTTGCCGACGGCAACTTCTTCCGAAATGTAGCCAATGAAGGAGAAAGCCAGGGTGTCTGTTCCTTCCGGCATGATCAGTTCGTATTCTCCGTTATAGTCGGTAATGGTTCCCACTATAGTTCCTACCTTCCTAGACTCTTTTACCACCACATTGACGCCAATGAGCGGTTCGCCTTCCTGGTCGGTCACGGTGCCCGTCACGGTTTTTTCCTGGGCCTGAAGCCCGCTTGCCCACAGGCAAGCCATCAGGGCCAGGGCTAAGCATTTAAATTTCATACTTTCAGTTTTTTGCAATCCGGTTATGCGATGGATCATTTTGCTTTTTAGGATCTAGTTAGGAAAAATCCTCCCTTTGTTGTTCTTCCGGAGCTTCAGCCGCTCCGGCAGGCTAAGCCGGCCATTTCAAAAGCATTGGGCACTTTCTACCCTGCTGTCTGAAACCTTGTTTGGTAAATTTACACGTTGAAAGTAGGAATAACCGAAAAAGGGCACTGGACAAATGCTGGACATGGGCCGGAAAATGCTTAACTAAGCCTTTTCCCGTATGGCCGGCCTCTCATCTGTATTTTCAAATGATCCATCTTATGGCAAGCGGTGATTTTTGTCATGTACATGCCCGGAACCGGGCCGGATTGGCGTCCGGGACATCGCAGGGATATGCCTGCCGCAGTAGAGTACCTCGTCCGGGGCTTTTTCTCTGGGCATGGAGTTTATTATGCACAGGAAAAAGGCCCCGGACAAGGCAAAAGGTGTTTTTGATAGGACAGAGAGGAAACTTTAAAATGCTTCCTGTCTGTATTACTGCTTGATCAATAACTTCGAATAGATCTGTTCGTTTTGTTCCATCCTGACAATGTAGGTGCCGCGGGGCAGCTCAGTAACATCTACTTCATTCTGAGGGGCTCTTATTTCCCTGATGGTTTTACCGGCCAGGCTTACGATCCATAGGCGGCTTGCCGTCTCGGTCAGCATGAATGTTGTACGAACCGGGTTGGGAAAGATATCCGGCCCGGCCTGGCTGTCATGCCCGTTTTGGATTCCAATGATTCCCAGCCTGCTGCCGGAGCCATTGGTACAGGTGATGTCGTTTTGGGTAGCATCATAATTTAGTGTGCTGTGGGTGACATCATCCACACAGAGATCCACGGTGACACCACCTCTTGCTGTAGCGGTGGTCGTTAAAGTCACCGTACCATCAGCGCCGGTGAGGCCGGATGCCGTTTCGTTGAAAGTGCCGGAGAAGGTGCCGGTTACGGTAGCATTGGCAACCGGGTTTTCCAGGTTGTCGTGTATGGTAACCGTAGCGGTGCCTCTTTTATTCCCCTGGCCGGCGTTTGCCGTTCCCGTAAGGATAGACTGTACATGCATGGTGGTGGGGTCGCCGGTAGATCCGCCACTCACGGAAACTACCTGAGATTCCATATCTGTGGCGCCTCCATCGTCGGTTACGGTCAGAGTCACCGTATAATCTCCGGCTGCGGCGTAGGTGTGGCTGGCTGTCGTCCCGCCGCCAGTGTTACCATCGCCGAAATCCCATGCCCAACTGCTGATGGAACCGTCGCTGTCGGAACTGCCGGAGCCATCGAAGGCGGCAGTGAGATCGGTGGTGGTGAAGGTGAAAGAGGCCGTAGGAGGGCTGTTGGAGCCGTCACTTACAGACACTACCTGCGATTCCGTATCTGTAGCGCCGTCATCGTCGGTTACGGTCAGGGTCACCGTATAATCTCCGGCTGCGGCGTAGGTGTGGCTGGCTAGTTCTCCACTGCCAGTATTGCCGTCGCCGAAATTCCAGGCCCAGCTGCTGATGCTGCCGTCGCTGTCGGAGCTGCCGGATCCGTCGAAGTCAGCGGCAAGATCGGTGGTGGTGAAGGTAAAGGAGGCGTTAGGTGGAGTATTGGTAGGCCCCGATCCGTCATCGGCTGTATAGCTGTCGAAGTTGTCCCAGTAATAGGTATCTCCGGTGAAGGAATTAGAGGCAAACAAAATGATGATCTGGTCTACCGAATTATCGGCTGTGCTGCCGTCCGGCGAGTCCAGATAGTCAAAAGCGATGCGTTCCCATTCCCCGTTTTTGGTGATGGTGCCTACATAGCGGCTGTGCCGGCCGGATGGGTAATTGGTCGCGCTGGCGGAGGTGCTGTTTTCCAGCTGTACGATGATCTCCGTACCCACCGGCGCCTGGGTGAGGACATCCATATAAAACTTCTTATTTCGCGTCTCGTATTGGGAAGCATCAGCGATGGCAGAAGTGGAATAAGAGATGACGTCGTATTGTTCCTGGCTATTGCGGATGTATTCGGCGCTGAGGGCAGAGGTGTTCACTCCGGACTGGTCGGGGTTACTCACTTCCGTAAGCGTGCCGGTGCTGGAGTTCAGGCTGATATTGGCCGGGGCGTCAAAATTTTCAAAGGAAAATCCATAGAGGAAGTTGGGCTCCACGGTCACGCCAATGGCATATTGTTTGGAGGTGCAACTCGTGGTGACATTACAAAGTACATCTCCACTGGTATCTCCCCAGTCTACAGTAATGGAAGAGGTTCCTGCTCCGCTGACGATGGTGGCGCCAGCCGGCACCGTCCAGCTGAAGGAAGAGCCGCTCGGAGCGTTGTTGATGGTATACACTTCTCCGGTAGCTTGGTAAGCTACGAGGCGGTCTCCTGAGATGGAGGGGTTGAAGTTGGTGTCGTATACGCGCACGTAGTCCACTTCCATCTGGCTGGGGAAGGGAGTGGTGGCATCCGGGCTGCCGGGCCAGTTTCCGCCTACGGCCACGTTGAGCAGGAAGTGCATTTGGTTGGAAGCGTCGAAGGGCCAGTCATAGGGGGCCACATCGCTGGACGTCAGGGTTTGGTACAGGATGTCATCCACGTACCAGCGGATGACGCCCGGCTCCCACTCTATGGCGAATACGTGGAAACCGTCGGCGAAGGTGCTGCCGTCATAAAGGTCGAAACCCGTTCCCTGGAACTGGTTGTCCGGGTAGGGGTCGCCGTAGTGAATGGTGCCGTGCACCGTTTCCGGATGCTGCCCGATCAGCTCCATGATGTCGATCTCGCCGCTTTGCGGCCATCCGCCGTAGGGCTCATTGGTGGAGAGCATCCAGAAGGCGGGCCATAGCCCCTGCCCTTCCAGTAACTTGATCTTCGCTTCAAACCTGCCGAAGGTGAAATCCGCCAGGCCTTTCGTCCGGATTCGCGCCGAGGTGTAGGCTTTATTCTTTACCCGCTCCTTCTTAGCAATGATCTTTAGTGTACCGTTGCTCACCACGGCATTTTCCGCCTGATAATACTGCAGTTCGTTATTCCCCCAGCCACAGATGCCCTCTGCGCATCCATCTCCGATCTGGGGTTCCCATTTCGTGAGGTCAAGTGCCGTCCCGTTAAATTCATCTGCCCAGACTAAGGTTGGGCATTGTCCCCAGGCTGATTGGCCCAACAGGGCGAAGAGAATCATAAGCGTAAAAGAGTTTTTCATAACATTACCATTTTTTACCGCCCGGCTAAGAGTCAAATTTATTTTCGCCAAAAGCGGATTGTTTAAAATTTGATGCTGTAAAAAACAGATAATGCGTGATAAAACCTTAAAAGGGTGCTGGACAAATGCTGGACAGGGGGGTACTGGTTTATTTTTTTATAGACTGCAAACTGGAGACTGCAAACTGGAGACTGCAAACTGGAGACTGGGGGACTGGGGGACTG
>CAYVVK010000091.1:0-13653 GCA_964454855.1 uncultured Phaeodactylibacter sp.
GGGCTGCCAGTCGAGCAGGGCGCCGCCGCCGAAGGACAGGCTGTTTTCGCGGCCCGGCCTGGCCGTTTCCATGTAAAAGATCCGCCCCTGTCTGTCACTGCGCCGCTGATAATACAGGCGCCTGCCATCGGGAGAGAGGCTGATGCGGTATTGATCTTTTTCCTGGAACAGCTTGTCGCGGGGGATGAGTGCAGGCTGGGCGAGAACAAGCGTGAAGGATAATAGTGAGACAGCAGATAGCAAAGGTTTTAACATGGACTGGTTTTGTTCTTAACTTTCAACTTCATTTTGGGCCCGATATTGTGAAGGGGCTATGCCAAACGCCTTCTTGGTAAACGAGCGCCGGCCGGAAAAGCCGAGCTGATAGGCGATGTCTTCCAGCTTTTGGCCCCGGGCCAGCAGCCGCCGGGCGTGCTCGAGCCTCAGGTTCAGCACTTGCCGGTATGGAGTGGTGCCGTAAGCTTCCTTGTAAGTGCGCAGCAAATGGTATTTGGAGAGAGCCGCCTCCCGGGCAAGCTGATCCAGCTGTATGTCCTGCCGGTAGTTGTCCAGAATATACTGATGGGCGATGTTCAGGCGCCGGAAGAGTTCTTCCCGGGTGCTGCGCCGGCCGGCGCCGATACATTCTATTTGTTTTTCCTCCTGCCAGTGGCTGCGCAGCAGCTTTTCCGCCAGGAGGTAAAAGAAGGCATCGAAGTCCAGTGCCTGCCGGCGGGCGAGCCAGGGGCGCATTTGTTCCAGAAAACGGCCGAGCTCGTTCTCCTCTACGTGGTATACCCTTTCAAAAAAAGCCGGCGTATGGCCCAGGGCGGAGAAGGGGCTGTCGAGTTGCTCCTCAGGGGATCTTTGCAGGCTGGCGGCGGTTTCGCAGAGCACGTTCTCGCTGAGATAGAGGCAAAATCCCTCCACCGGCTCGGTATCGCGCAGGTGGCAATGGAAAGAACGATGGCGGTTGACGATCAGAAAACGCCCGGGCCGAATGGTATGCCGTTCTCCATCGAGGATGTAGTGTTCTTCTCCCTTATGGCCCAGTTTGATGGACAGTCCCGAATCCCGGACGTCCTTTTCGAAATGGAGAAAACGAGAGTGGAAGATCTTATTATCGAAATTGAGCTCTACCCGCCGGAGCAATTCCGAAACGCGGTGAACCTGTGGATGGGATGTGGCCTTTGTCACGAGGATTTCTTTTCCAAATGAAAAATGGAGTTACTCCCGGGAGAGCGGGATAACCAATGGTTTCGACTGAAAAAGATGATGAGCAGCAGAAAGCTGCTAATATCCGCAAATGCAGCGTAATGGGAGAAGTTTATTGATTAAATGCCGGGTTTTATCGATGAAGGTTGAACTCGGGCGGCAAAGGGGCATGCCTTCGCATTAAGCTTCGGCAGCCGGGGGAAATTGCCGCCCGAGTTACAGCATTACTTCACGATCAAAGTCCGGGTGTCAAACCTGCTCCCGGCCGTCAGCTTCAGCACATAAGCGCCGGCGGGCAGATCCGCATTGATCTCCAGGGCATGCCAGCCGGAAGCTTGTTTGCCGAGCAGCTGCCGGTAGACGGGCTGGCCCTGCATACTGAAGATCTCTACGTTGGCCGTATCGGACACCGGCAGCTCGTAGGTCAGCAGAATGGGGCCATGGCTGGGGTTGGGGGCGGCTTTCAGGCTCAGGCTGCCCTTCTTTGGGGCCTCTTCGGTGCTTACGGCATAATCCACCGGCTCGGAGGTGTATATGCGGTATTCTCCGGGCTGCAGGCTGATGGCCGCATTGGGGTCCGTAACTTCGAGCGCCTGGCGGGAGAAGAGCTCATACCAGGTGCCGGCGCTGGGGAAAGGCGCGCTCAACTGCTCCGTGGTTACGCCGAAGTTGGCCAGGGCGGCCAGGTCCATGTCCTCTCCATCGAGGAAGATCTTCTTGGCCATTCCGCCCAGGCTGCTGCTGAAGTTGTTTGTCTGGAAGACTTCGTAGTTGTTCCTCGTCTGGATGAGCGTGCGGGTCACCTCATACAGGCGGCGGCGGGCTTCCTGCTGGAAGTAATCCCAGCGGATGGGCTTGGGGCCGGTGCGGCAGTTTTCATTAATGGTGCCGTCCTCGCAGTAGTTGATGGAAAATTCGTAGCCCAGCTCGCCAAACTGCCAGAGCATTTTCGGGCCGGGAATGGTGTAGAAGAAAGCGCTGGCCGCCTCGATGCGCCGAAGGGCCGTCTCCAGGTTTTTGACATTATAGCTTCCGGAGCTGTTGCCGAACTCCAGGTTCTTATACATCAGGCGCTCCTCATCGTGGCTTTCCATGTAGGTAACCAGCCCATAGGGCGCATCCCAGCCGCGGGAGGTATAAAAAGAGCCATTTAAGTTGGAGTTATAACCCATGGCCGCCTCCTGGTAATCGTGAGTCATATTGTTCCATACCATCATGCCTTCCCCGTAGGAGACGAGTTCTTCTTCCTCCTGGTTGGCGGCGAAGTGCTCCAGGATGACATATGCGCCGGGAGCAGCGTCCCACACTTCATCGGCATAACTCTTTAGCAGGGCGATGCGGCTGGCGTCATATGCCCCCCAGGCGCCCACGTCGTCGGGGGTGTTCCTTTGTGTAAAGCCCTTCGACAGGTCGAAGCGGAATCCGTCGACCCGCATTTCCTCCAGCCAGTAGCGCATGACCCGCTTGACGAAGCTTTGGGTGGCGGCGCTTTCGTGGTTGAAGTCGAAGCCCACGTTGAAAGGGTGGCGGGCAGTGACGTTCAGCCAGGGGTTGTCGGGGCTGGGGCGGAAGCTGCCGGCATCCCAGTACAGCTGGGCCAGCGGGCTCTGGCTGAAGGCGTGGTTGTACACCACATCCACAATGACGGCAATATCCACGGCATGGCAGGCATCTACGAAGTATTTAAAGTCTCTGATGCGGCCGTAGTACTTGTCCAGGGCCATATGGTAGGAGGGGTTGTACCCCCAGCTGATGTTGCCCTCGAATTCCTGAATGGGCATCAGCTCGATGGCATTTACGCCGAGGTTCTTCAGGTAGCCCAGAGTATCCACTAGAGTCTGATAATCGTGGGTGGCCACGAAATCGCGCAGCAGCAGTTCGTAAATAACGAGATCCTCCTTATCGGGCCGGATAAAATCGTTGACCTGCCATTCATAAGCCACAGCCTCGGGCTGCAGGAGCGTGACAATTCCTTCGGCGCCTGCCGGGTATGCCGGCAGAGCCGGGTAGGTAGCATCGCTGATGAAGGGGTCCTCGCGCGGGTCGAGCACAATGGTGCTGTAGGGGTCGGCAATGCGGATGTTGCCGTCTACCAGATATTGAAAAGTGTGGGTGGCGTTCTCATCCAGGCCTTCGGCCTCTATCCACCAGGTGCCGTCATCACTGGGCGTCATCTGGTATTCGGTATCGGCCAGATAATCATTGAAGCTTCCCAGTACGAAGATGTGTTCCTTTCCCGGGGCGTACAGGGCCAACTGCAATTTACCGTCCCGAAAGGCAATGCCCGGCTCCAGGCCGGGGGGTGGGTCGGTGGAAGCAAGGTCCAGAGGGACGGTATAGGAAAAGGAAAGGTTTTGTTGATTGTCGCCGCTTGCGGCCGTGATCTCCACCAGATGGGTGCCTGCCTCACCGGCGGTGAGAGAGAATTCCAGCAGTTCGGTGGTTTGTTCGGTAAGGAGGGCGCCGTTGTCCGTAACCGTGAAGGTGGCTTCCTGTGTGGCGGCCACGCGGACGGGAATAGTTTCCCCGGCCTCTACGATGAGCGCCCCGGCAGCCGGGCTCTGGAGCTGCACGATGAAATCGGAAGTGTTTTCAAAAATTTCGAGGTAGATGTCGCTGCCATCCTCTGCGCGGCCGGTCTGGCTGCCGTCGCCGTTGCGGAAGACCAAAGAGATGAATTCAATGGTTTCTGAAGCAGGCACGCCAAAGTAGGCGCGCACAGACGGGCTGTAGGTGAAACTGTAGAGGTTGTCTTCTCCCGCAACCGGCGTCATCCGCCAGGCATCATCGGGCACCCCCCACTGGGTAGGCACGTAGCGCCAGTCGGTAGGGGAGTTGCTGAGGTTGGTGATCACCCCGGTATGCAGGTAGACCTCACAATTGCAATCTGCCAGGCCGCCATTGCCTTCAGTGGCGTTAAAGAAAAGGGTGACTTCATCTTCGGCGGTAGGGAAAGCAGGTTCGCTGTAAATCACCTGAGCCTGCAATCCGAAAGCCGTCAGGCTTACGAATAGGAATAGGAGTAAGTTTCGGTACATTTCCGTTAGGTTTAAGTTTAATGAAGGCAGTTTGAGGATAGGTGAGAAGGCCTGGGCCGCTGAGTGGCCAGGGTTTTTGTCAACTGAGGTACATCAAAAATAAGCAATGCCGGGCAGAAAAGCACATCCACTCAGTCAAAAAATAGACATATGTCGGGCAGCGTTGGCTGGCAGTGGTGTCCTATCTTGTTTAACACAAAAAACGGAGGGATAAATCAAGAAGAAAATCAAAGCGTTTAACGGACGATCAGCAGCGGAACGTGAAAGTCAAACTTCAGTACCTGTATGGCCACACTGCCCAGCAGAATGGCCGGCACACCGCTCCGGCCCTTCGAGCCGATGACGATCAGGTCCTTATTCTCCTGGATGGCCAGGTCATAGATCGTCTGGGCTACGGTCCTTTCCTTACTGTAGGTGAATTCACAGGGCGTGTCCTGCAGCTCCTCCGGCAGCGACTCCCGGAATTTCCGGAATTGCTTTCTGGCCTCCTCCTCTATGGATTTCCGGAATCCCTGTACCGGTATGTAGGGGAAATAATGCATGGGAATGCTGTACACATGCTGCATCATGAGCCTGCCTCCCGAAGTGGTGGCGATCTTATGGGCTATGCGCAGGGCCTCTACCGAGGGTTTGGAAAAATCTGTAGGAGACAGCAAGCGCTGTATGCGGTGAGGAGCCGTTTCCGGCACCAGCAGCAGCCTGGCTTTGAAATCGGAAAGGCGGAGTATTTTTTCCGCCACCAGGCCCGAACCCTGATAGGATATTTTTTTGCCGAAGGCCACCAGCTCTATCCCTTTTTCGTTGGAAAAGCGGGCCATGGCCTGAGCAGTGGACTGCTCATCGGTAACCACTGCTTCCCACGCTATGGGCTTGCTCTCGGATTCGAAATGATCCTCTGCTTTCATACCGATCGCTTCGCGTATGAGTTCCGGCAGCGGCCTTTCCAGTTCTTCCATCAGCGCCTGTGCATCTTCCGGGTACTCAAACTTGATGTTGTGCACCAGATAGGCTTTTTCCACGGTGCCCAGCACCTGGCAGAGATGGCGGGTGTATCGCAGCAGGGGGCCATCCATCTCGGTAAGGTCGAGGCATACCATAATGTTCTTTATCATGCTTGTTTTCATTTTTCAGTTTCGCTTTTTTGCTTCTTCCTGTTCATCATGCCTTCCAGGACCTCCCGATAGGATTCGTTCTGTTTTTTCTGCGCCCGGCGTTCCATCTCGAAGAGCTCCTGCTGCAGTGCCTTATAAAGGCTGTAGCACATGATGAGCAGTACGATGGTAAAGGGAAGGCCGGTGCTGATGGACGCCGTTTGCAACGCTTCCAGCCCGCCGCCGAGCAGGAGGGTGGCGGCGACGGCGCCTTCCGTCAGGGCCCAGAAAATACGCTGGCCCACCGGAGCGTCGAGTTTCCCGCCGGAAGTAATACTGTCGATGACCAGCGATCCGCTGTCGGAAGAGGTGACGAAGAAGCTGGTGACCAGCAGTATGCCGGCGATGGAAGTGAGGAAGGCAAAGGGGAATTCCTGCACCAACACAAAAAGGGCCGTGGCTATGTTCTCATTGACCGCTTCGGCAATATTGCCGATACCGTTCAGCTCAAGGTATAGGGCGGAACCACCGAATACGGACATCCACAGAAAGGTGAGCAGGGAGGGCACCAGCAGTACGCCCAGAAAGAACTCCCGCACCGTGCGCCCCCGGGATACCCGGGCGATAAACATGCCTACGAAGGGTGACCAGGAGATCCACCAGGCCCAGTAGAAGACCGACCAGTCATTCTGCCAGTTCGTCTGGGCATAAGTTTCCGACCAGGCGCCCAACTCGATCAGGCTTTGCAGGTAGGCCCCGGTGTTCTGAATGAAGCTGTCCAGCAGAAATACGGTAGGGCCCAGAATGAGCATGGCAATGAGAAAGACCAGCCCCAGGCGCATATTGAACTCACTGAGCACCCGCACGCCCTTGTCGAGCCCCAGCACCACCGAAATGGTGGCCATGCCGGTAATGGCGGCGATCAGCAATACCTGCGCGATGATGGTATCAGGAAGGCCGAAGAGGTGGTTGAGGCCGACGGATATCTGCTGCACGCCGAAGCCAAGGGAGGTGGCCAGCCCGAAGAGAGTGGCCACTACGGCCACTATATCGATGATGTTGCCGAAGGGGCCGTAAATGCGCTCTCCCAGCAGAGGGTAGAAGACCGAGCGCAGGGTCAGCGGCAGTTTTTTATTAAAAGTGAAAAAGGCCAGTGACATGCCTACAATGGCGTATATAGCCCAGGCGTGCAGGCCGTAATGCAGGAAAGTATATTTCATCGCGTTGCTGGCAGCTTCCACCTTGCTGCTCACCGGAACAGGAGGATTGGAATAGTGCATGATCGGTTCCGCCACACTGAAGAAGAGCAGGCCGATGCCCATGCCCGCGGAAAAGAGCATGGCAAACCAGGCAAAGGTGCTGAAATCCGGCCTGGCGTCTGTGCCTCCCAGCCGGATGCGCCCCATCTTGCTAAAGGCGAAATACAGGGAAAAGGCGAGGAAAATATTGACTGCCATCACCAGCAGCCAGCCGGCATTGCTGGTAATGCCCTCCTGCACGTAGGCAAATACCCGCTCCATTGGCTGGCCGATGAGGAGCGTCAGAAAGATGAACAGGAGGATGATCACTGCCGAGGGGTAGAAAACAGGTTTGTGTATGTCGAAGTACTTTTTCTTCATTATTCGCTTTTACGGTAAAAAAGCATGCGCTGTACTTGATGAAAAGCAGCGCATGCTTTAGTTGTTTACTAATCGTGTTGCAGGCCCCTCATTATTCGGTCAGCCAGGTGGTGGCGTTCTGAGAATCGGAACCACCCAGTCGGCTGATGGCTTCTTCGTAGCTATCCGAGTTCAGGCTCTGCTCCTGCCCCGGATACAGGAAACGCATGGGCAGCCTGTCTTCATTGAGGTTTTCGCAGGGAGGGTTGAGAAAGGGAATGCCGTCCCAGCTCATGCCGCTTTCGAAATACCAGCGGCGAACCTCAAAGTAAGGCTCCAGGCCGTGGAAGAAGGAGTTGATCCACTTCTGCTGCCAGATGTCCGTTACCTTGTTGTATGCCACTCCCGAGTTCTCATAGAAGTCGTCAAATCCGTCCCAGCCGAAGGGCTCATAATCCACCATGTGGTAGCCCATAGACGCCTCGATGCCGGCGCGGTAGTGGGATTCCACGTCATCAGAGATCCAGCCTTTGGCGGCGGCCTCCGCCAGCAGGAACTCCACTTCGGCGTAGGCCATCACAATACCTTCCGCGATGGGCAGGCCCAGCTGGCGGGCTGTGGTTTGCGCAGGGTCGTTGTAGTACTGCGCCCCCAGGCGGGAGCCGATCTTCGGGCAGTTGGTGGTATTGGAACCATTGGCGGCGCCCGAGAAAATAGCATCGGCATTGTACATGTCGTTGTCGGGCCGGGCGTAACGGAAAAGGCGGGGGTCTTCGAAGCTGTTAAGGATCTGGCCGGCTGTTTCGCTCAGCGCCACAGCGTCGAAATCACCTGTTTTCAGAGGGACGAGTGGGTACTGATTGGGGAACCCCTCCAGATACGTCAGGGTGGCATTGTCCTCATTGCTGCTCATGATATTGCCGTCGCTGACAATAGCGGCAAAGCGGGTGCCTGCATCCGGCAATTGATTACCGGCCAGCATCAGCAGGCGCAGGCGCAGGGAGTTGGCCAGCTTTCTCCACTTGGCGGCATCGCCGTTCAGCAGGATGTCTCCGGTGATGGAGCCGCTGCTTTCCGGCGCCAGCAGGCCGTCGGCTTCCGCCAGCACGGAGAGCAGGTCGGCATAGATCTCCTGCTGCTCGTCGTAAACAGGCGTGAAATTGTTGTCCGCTCCCTGAATGGACTCGAAATAGGGAATGTCTCCGTAGGCATTGGTCAGGGTGGCGAAGATCCAGGACCGGAGCACCTTGGCGGCGCCTTCCAGCTTCTGGTTGCCTTCTTCCAGGGCAATTTCCTCTACCGAATACACGTCGGTGAGGCTGCCGTACAGGCTTTCCCAAACGGTGGGGAAGGCATTCCAGTTATAGGCATCCACTTCGGTACGCAGGGTCTTGGCCGTCAGTTGAGCAATATTGTTGCCCAGCAGGAAAGACTCGGTCACCATGGAGTTCATGCTGCTGCGAATGGCTGAAGTGAGCAACACGTCGGGAGAGACATCCGTGGGCTCATTGGGGTTTTGGTTGAAAGATTCGAATTCCTGGCAGGCCGTGAGGAAAAATGTGCCGGCCAGCAGGAGTACAGATAGTGGTCTTAATATTTTCATTACTTGTCTTTTTTTATATCGAAAAGGTGAAAAACAGCCGCCGGGCGGGTGGGAGCCGCCTGGCGGCAAGGCGGCTTTAGAACCCGAGGTTTAACGCAATGCCAAAGCTTCTGGTAGAGGGCAACTGCGTGCTCTCGAAGCCATTGACGAACAGGCCGTTCCGGATGGAATAGGTCTCCGGGTCGATAGAGGGCACATCCGTGAACAACAGCAGGTTGCGGCCGATGAGCGATACCCGGGCAGTGCTGATGCCCGCGGCCTGCAGGAAGTCTGCCGGGAAGGCGTAGCTCAGGCTCACTTCCCGGAGTTTCACGTAAGTGGCATCGTAGGTGGCCGCTTCGATATTGTCGCGGTTGAAACCATTGCCGTAATAGGTGTAGAAATAACCGGTATAGCCTGCGCCGCCGGGCTCCACTTCCACTGTATTAGGCACCAGGTTGCCGTCGCCGTCGTACATTACGCCGGGGCCGACAATACCGCCTTCCTGCTCGAGGGTATAGACGGGCTCGCCGCTGGCATCGTAGTCTACGGAGTAAACCGTACGGCCATCGGTGGTTTTCAGGCCGAGCAGCGGGTCATCTTCATTGGTAATGGCGCCGCCTGTATTCATCAGGGCGTGGGTGCGGGAGTAGATCTTTCCGCCGAACTGGCCGTCGAAGAGGAAGCCGAAGCTGAAGTTGCCGACGTTCAGGGTGTTGTAGATACCTGCCCTGAGGTCAGGCTGAAAGGAACCGGCGGATACCTTGTTCTCGGTCATCAGCGGCAGGCCGTTCTCGTGAATGATCTGCCCGTCGGGGCTTCTCTGGAAGCCCAGGCCGTAGAGCTGGCCGAGCAGCTCACCCTCTTCGGCTACGTATTCCAGGTCGGCGCCGCCTTCGTCACCGGGGAAGATATCGGCTACGATGGAATAACGGCCGCTGGTGATCACATCGGGCAGAGATTCTACTATCGCCCGGTTATGGCCCAGGTTCAGGGTGACGTCCCAGCTGAAATTACTGGTGGAGACGGGCCGGGCACTGAGCATAAGCTCCACACCGGTATTGCGGATCTCGCCGCCGTTGGTGGTTATAAAGTCATATCCACTCACTGCAGCCACCGGTAGTTGGATCACCTGGTCGAAGCTGAGCATGTTGTAGTAGGTAGCGTCGAGGCGCAGCAGGTCATTCAGGAAGCGCACGTCCACACCGAACTCTACGGCGCGGGTACGTTCGTTCCTCAGGTTGGGGTCGGCTACGGTGCGGTTGGTCGTGAAAGCCGAGTTGGAACCGAAGGCCGGCCGCGGCGTGAAGGTCGTTCCGAAGGCGTAGGGCGGCGCGCCGTTGCCCACCTCTGCGTACGCGCCTTTCAGCTTGAGAAAGGAGAGCGTGGAATTGGCCGGTATATTGAGCATTTCGGATAAGATGGCGCTGAGCGAAACGGAAGGGTAGAAAAAGCTGTATTCCGACCCGTCCAGGCCTTTGTCAGGATTGACCAGAGTACTGTTCCAGTCCTGGCGCAGCGAGGCGTCCAGGTAGAGGAAGTCCCGGTAAGACAAAGTAGCAATACCGAAGAGGCTGTTGATGCCGGTTTCGGTTTTCTGCGATTCTACCAGTACGCCGGAGCGGGCGTTGGTCAGCGTGTAAATGCTTTCATCGGTACCGAAAAACTTCAGTTCCGGGTTGTTGGCGATCAGGAAGTTGGCATTCTGGCGCATGATGTTACCTCCTACTTTCACATCTAAGGCAAAGGGAGAGGTGCTGCTCCGGCTGGTGTGATATCCGACCAGCATTTCGGCGTTGGTCTCGCTGAAAGAGATCTCATCCTCGCGGTAGCTGCCCTGCAGTACGGCTTTGGTGGAAGGCGCACGGCGGAATTGCCTTTGGTCGTCCACCACATCCGCGCCATAACGCAGGCGAACGTCGAAGTGCTCATTGAAATCATACTGCAGCTGGAAATTGCTGATCAGGCGGTTGCTCTGAAAGGAGTTGGTGTTTTCATTGGCTATAAGCCAGGGGTTGTTCACCCAGAGGTCTTCCACATAGCGCTGTTGTTCTCCTTCGCGGCCGGGCTCCCAGTAGTCCCTCAGGTCATCGATCTCTACCTGCCGGGGGTACCACAGCCAGCCGTACATGATGGAGGAGGATTCGTCGTAGCCGGAATTAGGCACATTGCCGGAACCGGAGCGAACGTACATGGCGTTCATTCTAACCTTCAGGCGGTCGTCGAAGAGTGCTCTGCCGAGGCTGGCCTGGAAGGTGTTTCGCTGCAGGCCGGAATTGGGCACGATGCCCCGGTTGCTGGTATTGGTGTAAGAAAGGCGGAAGTCGCCGTCCTCCGAAGCATTGTTTATGGAGATGTTATTGATGCTGGTGATGCCCGTGCGGAAGAAGTTTCGGATGTTGTCGGGGGCCGGGGTGAACGGCACCGCTTCGCCGTCGGAATTGAACTGCTTGATCAGCTGGCCGTTCATGCGGGGCCCCCAGTTCTCGCCGTAGGCTTCATAGTATTCCCGGTCTCCTATATAGTTCGAGCCATCTTTATAGCTGTATTTGCCGCCACCGCCGAATCCGAATTCGTTCTGGTAGTTAGGCAGTTTCAGTATGGTCTCGAAATTGGTGGTGGAGTTGATCTGAACCCCCCAGCCTTCGGTGCCTTTTCCGGTCTTGGTCTCGATGAGGATCACCCCATCTGCGGCACGGGAACCGTAGAGGGCGGAGGCTGCCGGGCCCTTCAGTATGTTAATGGAGGCGATATCATCGGGATTGACCACCTGAGCGGCATTACCGAAATCGATGGTGGTGGAGCCATTGAGGCCGTCGTCGAAGCTGTACAGGTCGTTGGTGATGGGCATGCCGTTGACCACAAATAGCGGCTGGTTGTTCCCCAGCAGGGAGGCGGCTCCGCGGATGTTGATGTTGGAAGAGGCCGTAGGGCCGGCGGAGCTTCCCGTTACGTATACACCGGAGGCTTTACCGGCCAGCGAATTGACCACATTGGTCGGCTTTACCTGAGCGATCTGATCCGCACCGAGTTTCTGTACAGAGTAGCCCAGGGCCTTTTCGTCTCGTTCTATACCGAGGGCGGTGACCACCACTTCGTCGAGAGAGACCTGTGAGCTCAGGGTGATGTTGTACTCGGACTTGTCTTTCTTGATGGGTACTTCCTTGGTGGCGAAACCCACATAGGAAACCACCAGGGTCCTGGCCTTTCCCGTAAGTTCCAGTTCAAATTCACCATTAAAGTCTGTTACTGTGCCAAGAGACGTTCCCTTGACCAGGATATTGGCGCCGATTAGCGGCTCTCCCTGTTTATCCTGCACGGTACCGCTTATGGTTCGGCTGGCTGTTTGTGCCTGGGACAGAATGGGGCTTCCCATTCCCAGCACAAAAACCATTAGCATGACTAATGAGTGTAACGATTGTTTCATAAACTTTGAAAATTTATTTAATTAACTGTTCAGGAGTGTAAAAGCGATAAGATAAAAATTGTTTCTACAGAAACAATTAATTGGCCATTTATTGGCTCTAACATTAAAAATACACGTGAAATGGGAGGAAAGCACCTGATGATTACCGGAATAGCCCTTCTTTTGTGCCTTTTTTCAGCTACAGGGCAGGAGGAACATCCAACTGCAGACAGCCTGCCACCGAGGCTGTTGGTCGGCATTAAGGAGTCGCCGCCATTTGTTTTTCAGGACGAGGCCGGGAAGTGGCGGGGCATCAGCATCTGGTTGTGGGAACAGCTTGCAGGAGAGATGGGCTATCAATACAAATACGAGGAACGCACCCTGGAGGGCCTGCTCACCGGCCTGGAACAGGACAGCCTGAGCCTGTGTGTCAATCCTCTGACAGTGACCAGCGGCCGCATCGAGCGGATCGGGTTTACGCAGCCTTTCTTCGTATCCAGCTCGGCCATTGCCACTGCCCGGCAGGGGGGCATCACCAGCTTTCTGGCCTTCGTCCGCCAGTTCTTTTCCATCAACTTTATGCGGGCCGTCCTGCTGCTGTTCGTCGTGATCTTCGCCTTTGGCTTCGCCGCCTGGCTGTTCGAGCGGCACAAAAACCCGGAGGAATTCCCCGGTGGCTGGCGGGGCCTGTGGGAGGGCATCTGGTGGTCGGCAGTGACCATGACCACGGTGGGTTACGGCGATAAATCACCCAAGTCTACCGGAGGGCGCATCATCGGGCTGGTCTGGATGTTTACGGCCATCATCATCATTTCCGGCTTTACGGCCAGCATCACCTCCTCGCTTACCATCAACCAACTGGGAAGTGGCATAGAGGATCTCAGCGAGTTGCGCGAGGCGGAAGTGGGAACGGTGGAAGCCTCTGCCAGCGAAAGTTTTCTTAGAAACAATTACATTCGCCCCGCTACTTTTCCGACGCTGGAGGTTGGCCTGGAGGGCATCCGACAGGAGGAGGTGGAGGCTTTTGTTTACGATGAGCCCATACTGCGCTACGCCATACTGCGCGACAGCCTGGAGGAGGCCATAGAGGTGCTGCCTTTCCGCTTCAATACCCAATACTACAGCTTCGGCCTGCCCAAGGATAGCCCGCTGGCGGAAGAGATCAACCCGGCTCTGCTGCGCATCATCGAGTCGAACCAGTGGAAGGTAGTGCTGGGAGAGTATGAGTTGAGAGAGCTTTAGCAAGTCGGAAATGCGAAGGCGGAAGTCGGAAGGGCGGGTGAATGGCAGCTAAGTGCCCCCCACTTCCCACTTCCGATTTCCCACTTCCTCAAACCATCTCCTCCGGCCGCACCCACTCCTCAAACTGCTCCTCGGTGAGGTAGCCCAGTTCCAAGGCCGCCTGCTTGAGGGTCTTGTCCTCCTTGTGGGCCTTTTTGGCGATCTCGGCGGCCTTGTCGTAGCCTATGTGGGTATTCAGGGCCGTGACCAGCATCAGAGAATTGTTGAGGTTTTCCTTGATGCGGCTGTAATTGGGCTCGATACCCTTGGCGCAATTGATGTTGAAGCTGTTGCAGGCGTCGCCGATGAGGCGGGCCGAGGCCAGGAAGTTGAAGATCATGACCGGTTTGAAGACGTTGAGTTCGAACTGGCCGTTCATGCCGCCTATGTTGATGGCCACGTCATTGCCGATGACCTGCGCCATGGCCATGGTCAGGGCTTCCGACTGGGTGGGGTTGACCTT
>CAYVVK010000092.1:0-13652 GCA_964454855.1 uncultured Phaeodactylibacter sp.
CTGGGAGAGCCGCATCCATTGAAGGTAGGACTGCGATCCCGCTCAAGCTTTACTAAGCTCATTGCATTCGCTAAGTGCAGCTAAAGAGCGGGACTGTCGCATACGCTCCAGCCACAAAAGAAAGAGTGAAATACAGGGAAGGTTGAGCGTAGCGAAATCCCGCTTTCTAGTGCAGTAGCAGAGCGTAGTGATGCGTTACGGAACTTAAGCGGGAGGAGAGCCGCATCCATTGAAGGTAGGACTGCGACGAAAATAAAGGTATCAATCACAGTACTAATATAACTGGGAGAGCCGCATCCATTGAAGGTAGGACTGCGATCCCGCTCAAGCTTTACTAAGCTCATTGCATTCGCTAAGTGCAGCTAAAGAGCCCAGGCCCGTACCGGGGCGGGACTGTCGCTCCCCGCCCGCCGAAGCCTGAGTGAAGGCGTGCCCCGCAAGCCAGGACATCCCGCACGAAATCCCGGTGAGCTTTGCGTCGGGAAAAGGACTAATTGCGCTTTAGGGCTACGGCGGGTAAATAGGGCTGCCCTATAAGCCAGGGTGCAGCTTCGAAGCTGCGCCCTGGCTTTTCCCTAAAAGGGCCGGAGTCGTTGGGCAGTTCACCTCTCCTTAGCCTGGCGGGAAAGTTTGCCGGCCCAATAAGCGCGCTGGGAAAGGGCCCTGTCTTGCGACCGAAAGGTAAGCATCCGCTCCGAAGCCATTGTGCTGGCGATACAGCAGAAAGTACCGATCCTTTTTTTCAACCGGATCGGCAAGGCGCAACGAGCCAGGCGGGCAGGTTATCGTAGATGTCGGATCGCACATTCGCCTTGGCCTCAAACCTGTCCCGATCGCTATCCCTGCCGGCTTTGCCGTGCTGAAGCACATCTTTGGCGCGGCAGGCGGGCTGTCCACCGCCGCCGTACAGTCGGCTATAAATCCAGTGAAAGTGGCACCGCTCGAAAATCCTTGCCGGCCATGCCTGCCTACCAGGCAAAACCTGTTTTGGCAGGCAGGCGGGCTGTCAATCCTGTCCCAAAAACCAATTGCCGGCAGGCCGGCGCTGGAAGATTGCGGGAGCGTGACAGAGAGCTGGGCCGCTTGAAAGCGGCGCTCCGGGGCGGCGGCGCTCGAAAATCCTGTCAATCGCTGCCGTGGTAAGTAGCCCTATAAGCCAGGGTGCAGCTTCGAAGCTGCGCCCTGGCTTTTCAATAAATCCCAAAAATCCCCCTATATTGGCCTATGGCCCGCAACGTACTCATCAGCCTGGTAGGCGACCAGGCCGTGCCCAATGTTTTTCTGATCCGCGATCAGGCCTTCCGCCAGGCCGGCGAGTACATCTTTGTGACCACTCCCCTGATGGAAGAGCGGCAGCGGCTGCAGCACATCCTCGCTTCTACCGGCATTCCCGCGGAGAAATACCGCTGCCTCTGCGTGGAGGCGGATATGCTGCCGGACATTCGCCGCAAACTGGACGGCCTGCAGCTGCCGAAGGAAGGCTGCCATTACTACGTCAACCTGACCAGTGGCACCAAGCTGATGTCGATCGCCCTCTACGAATACTTCACCCAGCCGGCCTATCGCCACTGCAGCAGCATCTTTTACATCCCCATCGGCAGGAACGCCTACCTGCAGGTGTATCCGGAGGCCCGGCGGAAGGCCACCGAACTGTCGTACCGCATTTCGCTGACGGAATACCTGACCAGCTACGGGATCCATATCCTGGAAGGAAAAGGGGCGGAGCAGCTGGCCTGCCCCCTACCCTATACCCAACAGGTATTCCACGCTTTTCTTAACGCCATCGGCCACAACCGCCGCTTCGTGCCCATGATGAAAGAGCTGCGGAATACCTACAACCGCAACCAGCAAAGGGCGGAGCTGGACATCCGCCCCGGCCCGGAGCTGCAGGCTTTCCTGCAGCAGCTGGACTTTCCCCTGTCCCCCGGCGGGCGGCTCGATAAGGCCCGTACCGAATACCTCATCGGCGGCTGGCTGGAAGAATGGGCCTTCGGGCAATTGCAACACCAATACCAACTGCCGCCCGCCGCCATAGCCCAGGGCGTCAAAGTGAGCCGCACGAATGCCCACGGCGAGGCCGTCACCAATGAATGCGATGTCCTCTTTACCTACAACAACACCCTCTACCTGGTGGAGTGCAAGGCCGGCCTGGGCAGAAACCCCAAGAAGCTCTTCGAAGATGCCGTCTACAAGCTCAATACCCTGCGCATGGAGTTCGGCCAGCGCGTGGAAGCCCTGCTCTTCACCCTGAGCAACCTCAGCGATAAGCAGGGGCGCCTCAAAAAGGATTACCGCAACCGGGCGGCTTTGCATGGGATTGAGCTGTATGATAGGAGCCGGTTGGAGGAGTTGGCCGGGAGTTGGTTGATTGGTTGATTGGCCAGGAAGTGAGCCTGAACTCTAAGTGCTTGGACAATTTTAGTTATTCCCATTTTGCATGGAATTCGAGCCGCCAGAAGCCATTTTCCTGGGGTTCCGGTTCGATTGATGAGCATAGCGAAACCCGTCTGGGTTGAATGGTTATATTGTTCCATTGTTATTGTCCAATTGCTTACTTCAGGATTGGGCCTGCCCTGTGGAATGGCCCTGCTAAATTCCACGGGGCTTGCCCTGGGCTGTGGCGCAGAACGAAAAAGAGAATCCCGGGCTATACACTCACTTAAATCGGAGTACGAATAGAAAAATTGACTTCTTAAACCATTACCCCCCCCACCCGCGCCACTTGACCCCCTACAGGAGAAGAGCCGCCCGCGATAAACCACAAAACCGTAATACCGAAACACCACAAAACCGTAAAACCAATACTTCACCTCCCTGCACTGCACTAAGCAGTCACCCACTCCTTCGCCAAGGCTACGGCGGACGAAGCCAATCCACTAAATCAACCAAAAAACCACCCTCCCCTTTGTATATTTTACCGTTTTCCATATATTGCGATTATCCTTTCGCCATACAGCGATTTCGCCCTGAAAATTTTGCACCTTGAAAGACTTTTTATTGGCCCTGCATGTGGCAGGCCCGGAAAGCTA
This sequence comes from uncultured Phaeodactylibacter sp., assembly GCA_964454855.1. Taxonomy (GTDB): domain Bacteria; phylum Bacteroidota; class Bacteroidia; order Chitinophagales; family Saprospiraceae; genus CAYVVK01. Next base: position 3,030 of record CAYVVK010000092.1, read on the forward strand.
TTGTGGAGATTGATGAGTTGCCTGCTTACTCCCCTCTGTGAGTAATGGCATTCTTGTCGGTGGCTCGTATCTGCCGGTGAGTGGTGCCCAGTTGACTGGTGGGCTCTTTTTGCCTGATTTGGGAGAAAGTTGGTGGGGGGAGGGGTGACAGAGACTGGGTGAAGAGGCCATTAGATAAGGTTAGTATTAGAAAAAATCATGAGTTTGGATGATGAAGAAATGTTCTGAGCACAATTTTCTTTCAATTTAACCGGGTTACCTTTAAGAGACGCTTTAAGAGAGGTCCGAGCTTCGTTATATTTGATTTAAGGAAAAAGGAAAAAATTATATATGGACAAAATAGAAAATAAACTTTACAAAGGAGCTTTGCTTCACGATATAGGGAAGTTCTGGCAGCGTAGTGGAGAAGTTCAAAAAGAGAAACATCAGGTGTTATCCGCCAAATTCATTGCTGATTGGATGGAAGATGATATTATTGGGCATATTGTGGCTAACCATCATAAAACGGATTGGAAAAAAAACAAGGAAGATTCCCTGAGGCATCGTTTGGCTTTAATAGTATGCGAAGCCGATAGCCTGGCCAGCCGGGAAAGAGAGAAAAGTCATAGGCCGTACATTCGGCCCATGGATAGTATTTTCAATAACGTCAGTATCTTAAATAGAGATAAACCTGCCCCCCATATACAACCATATGGTAATCTTTCAGTAGAAGTTAACAAATATATTTTTCCAAAGGTATATGACAAGCGCGATGATCAGGACAAAACGGCCAGGAAGATAGATCAGACTGATGCCTGGAATACTTTTACGAGAGAGTTAACTTACATGAAGGAGCAACTGGGGTTCCATGAAGTGGATGCGGATACGTTATTATACTTGTATAAAAAACATCTTTGGTGTGTTCCTTCGGCCTATTTTTTTCAACAGCCGGATATCTCCTTATATGATCATTCTCGAATAACGGCGGCAATTGCGATGTGTTTGTATCGGTCACTACAGAATGAATATGGCGATATAGAAGCTCTGCCATTCGAATATATCGAAGACAGGAAAGCAGAGAGATACCTGCTAGTAGGTGGAGGGTTTTCCGGAGTGCAGAAATACCTTTATGGCATTGCTCATAAAGGTGCCTTAAAAGGTCTTAAAGGGCGATCTTTCTGGCTTAACCAGGCCATTGACACCATTGCCAGAGACATGCTAGACCACTTTAAGCTGCCTGAGGCTAATCTTATATATGCCAATGGCGGCCGATTTTATGTGTTACTACCATCGTATCTAGATAATAAAGTGAAAGCATTTAGGAATAAAATAGAAGGATTGATACAGAAAGAAGATGAGAAAAACCTGGGGCTGGAGTTCGGTTTCATGAAGCTAAGCGGGGAAGAGCTGGGTACGCCTACAATTACGAAGCGGTGGGGTGAATTAAATCAACACCTTACGAAAAGCAAGCTGCAAAAGCTGCAATCTCAATGGGACAAGAACTTTTTTGCGCCCGTTGGGCCGGGCGGACGGGTTGTGCAGTGCCAGTTTACTAAACGGGACCTCTGTACAGTTGACGCATTTGGCAAAGCTGTTGAGAGTGGAGTGGTTGTTGAAATGGGATACCTGCAATGCAAGTTGAGCGGCACAGATACAGAACTATACATAAGCAAAGATGATGGGGGTGAAGTGCCGGAAAACCAGCGGGCTATTTCCGCCGAACAATATCGAGGACAAGTCATCGGCAAACGCATTAGAGATGATACACAGGTGATGGGATTTCAAAAAACTGCCAGTCAACAAGGAATAGGCTTCTTCCCTGTTTTAAATATGGAGTCTCTATGCTTTTTAAAAGAAGTTGAAGCCCCGCCTCGGAATCTCAACCGCGTTGCCTGGCTTAACGACGATGCATTCACAGATTATCAACCGGACGCGGCCTTCAAGCGCGTTTGGAAATTTTACGGAGGAAATTGGGTGCTGAAAAAGAATAGCAAAGAACTGAAAGAATTCGAGGAACTGGCTCAGGAAGCCATGGGCATCAAACGCCTCGCTGTACTCAGAATGGATGTCGACAACCTGGGCCTGGTATTTAAAGAAGGGTTTGGCGAATCCGCTTCCTTTTCCCGGATCGCGCAGCTATCAACTATGCTCGATTTCTTTTTTTGCGGCTATATAAACCAACTCAGGGGTATGTATTGGCAGGTTGGAAAAGGTGTGATAAGTGAAAATGAATTGGATGAGAGGGATAAAAGAACGCTTGAGCAAAGTGGCCCAAAAAGTTTAGAAGTCAGGCCATTGGAAGATGTATTACAAATCGTTTACGCCGGAGGAGACGACCTTTTCATCATCGGCCTCTGGAATGTGATCCCCGATGTGGCCCTTTGGATACAGAAGCAGTTTGAGAAATTCACCATTAATTCCCCCAGTTTTACCTTGTCAGGAGGGATTAGCCTGTTTAGGGCAAAATATCCAATGTACAAGGCCGCCCGGCGCGCTGGCGATGCTGAGGAAGAAGCAAAAAATTATGAGCGTATTGAAGGAGGCAAAGTGGTAAGTAAGAATGCGATTAGCCTCTTTGGGGATGTGGTTAGTTGGAAAGAGCTGAAGATTATTTCATGTTGGGTGAAGAAAATGTATTCCTGGCTAAGGCCAGAGGAGGGGGGTAAAGAAAGAATGGATAAATCCATTGTCAACAAGCTGGCAAAATTTTATGCCGATTATGCTGCGGTGATCGAAAAGTCAATGAAAGTGATCGATGAAGCGGAAAAGGGAGATAGAGCCAGATTGAAGCAGGAGGTAATGGAGAAAGCCCTTTGGTCGCGCGCCCGCTGGCAGGCCGCCTATACCTTACAACGGCTGGGTGAGCAGAACAAGGTTTACAAAAATGAGATTGAGGAACTGAGGAATGCACTTTTTTTCAACGAAATGCTCATCAAAAAACTAGGTATATTAACTCAATGGGTCGATTTGTTAACCAGAGAAACAAAAGAAGGAGATGAAATTTAAAATCAATGACAAGCTGATCGACGGCGTGGAAGAAGCGCCGAAATGGGTTGCCAGTGGATTAGTACCCGAAGCAGTGATGTACGCCGAGGAATTTGGAAAATGGTTGGCAGGGCAGGAGACGAGTACAGGGAGATTAAGAAAAGACGATAAACTGACCACTACTCAATTTCGAAATATCTTTTCCGAAGTGGTTAGGATCCGCCTGCAGGACTTCAATGAGAAAAACGAAAAAGCATTACTTCTATTGAAACCGCGTATGGCCTACAATATGGCCAGGCAAAACAAAAAGGGTGGGCAAACGCTCAACGAGGTTATGCAACCTGCAATGGATGCCGTTTTTAAAGGTGAGAGCCGAGAAGATAAGCAAAATCGCTTCAACCATTTTGCTGACTTGTTTGAAGCAATACTCGCTTACCACCGGGTTTATGACCCCAAAAGCAAATAACTCAAAAAATCAGAAAGATGGAAGATAAAACGCTGAAAGGCCAGCTAGTAAAGAAAATTTTTATAACTGGTTCCATTACTGCAATATCCGGTTTGCACATTGGAGGTTCTAACCTCGGCTTATCTATCGGAGGCGTTGATAATGCCATTGTAAGAAATCCATTGGATAATTTCCCCTACGTGCCGGGTAGTTCTCTGAAAGGGAAAATGCGGAGTTTGCTGGAGCGGCTGGAAAACAAAATCGGAACTGAACAACAAATGGGGGACGTAAAATACGGCCCATATCAGGATTTGTCTAATCCCGAAACTAATATCCCAAAGGTTTTCGGCATTGCTTCCGATGATAAAACGGTGGATGAGCCCGTAAGCCGGCTTATTGTCAGAGACTGCCACCTCACAAAAGATTCAAGGGAAAGGCTTGAAAAGATGGTAGGAGCGGACATGCCATATTCAGAAGTAAAAACAGAGGTTGTCATAGACCGGATCACTTCCCGGGCGATGCCTCGTCAGATCGAACGCGTCCCTGCCGGCACTGTTTTTAACATGGAGATCGTACTGAATATTTATCATGGTGATGATGAAGCTGCTATGTTGAAAGATATACTGAAAGCCCTTTGCCTGGTACAGGATGATTATCTGGGAGGCAGTGGCAGCCGTGGTAGCGGACAAGTAAAAGTAAATATTCAGCCTCCCAGGGTGAAGGAACGGGAAGATTATGAAAATGGGGCCGGGCCCCGGGAAATGGAAGGTGTCGAAATCCCAAAGGAAATCAGGGCAGATGGCAACTGAAACAGTTAAGGTATATAAGCTGCGTTTCAGGTCAGGCTTTCATCTGGACAGCCAGGCCTATGCCTACGAAAACAGCCGCTGGATGATCCCTTCGGATACGCTCTTCAGTGCTATTTGCCATGCCTACAACTTATTGTATGGGAAGAAAGCGCTGGAGTCCTTTTTAAACCGCGGAAATCCCGGCATTTCACTTTCTTCTTGCTTTCCTTTCAAAGGAAGTCAATATTTCTTTCCTGTTCCGATGAAGGACAGAGCTTTCTCCGAGCTGGAAGATCCTACTCTACATAAAAAACTGGGTAAGGTAGCGCTGGTATCGTTGGAAGACTTCACCGATGACTTGCAGGGGAAACTGGATCTAAAACATTGGGCGTCTTCGCTGTACAGTCAGGATCAGCTGTACCTGGAGGCCGAGCGCCCAAGAGTAACTATTGACCGAATAACTCAGCGCACAAATATCTTTCACTTTGCAGAGACCAAATATGAGGAAGGAGCCGGGCTATATTTTATGGTGGACTATGAGGACGAAACCATAGAGGGAAAAGTAAAAGCAGCCCTGAGATTGTTGGGTGATGAGGGGATTGGTTCGGATAGTACAGTGGGTAAGGGGCAGTTTGAGCTAGAAGAAGATTCCTTTTCCCTGGAAATACCTGGCAATGGCGAATATTATGTTCTATTGTCTTTATATAATCCATCCGCACAGGAAATACCACTCCTGGACGCCAGCCGGTCACATTATAAAATGATCGTTCGCGGTGGCTGGATCGCTGCGGGCGGAAGGAACCTGCGGCGAAAATCAATCAGGATGCTCACGGAAGGCTCGGTGATCTGTTACAAGGGTGGCAAATCTCCCAAAGGGAATGTGCCGATCGTTTTGGAAGACGATTATGGGCTTGGCCATCCTGTTTACCGCTACGGCAAAGCTTTTTGTTTACCCATCATTCTATGAAGATATGAATCCGGAACATATTTTAAACTGTACGCTCGAAATATTGACGCCGGTGCATGTAGGCAGTGGTGAAAAATGGCAGCAGCATGTCGATTTCCTGATCATCGACAGGGAAGTAATCATCATCGATCAGGAAAAAATTTATAATGAACTACTCCATATCCCTGCAAATGACGGGCAGACTGCACTGGATGTTTATACCCAATTGCTAAGCAAGGGCAATCTTTACAAACTGGAGGCTTACCTGCGGGATTTAGACATTGAGTGGAAAGACAAAGCATTGGCAGTTTTTGATTACCGGCAAGAGGAACCTGCTCAGGAAATCGGCTCTTTAATACGGACAATGGGCAAACCTTACATACCGGGTTCCAGCATCAAAGGCGCTATTTTAAGTGTAATTGTTAATACAGTAAAAAGAAAAAGGAACATTGATACGGGTAAATACCGCAGTGAAAGAAGCGATTGGAAGTTTATTGACGATACAGTTGGCAGGTTTGAAAGGGCAATTTCGCGATACTTGCGTCCTTCCGACGTGGAAATTGCTGATACAGAACTTTGTAACATCCAACTTTTCAATTTATACCAGAACTTCGATTGGGAAAGTGGTTACAAAACGCTAAAACTATTGACTTTAGAAACGTTTGCGGCCGGTGCAAAAGGCCAGTTTCAAATAGCCATTGACGTCGATTGGCTGGAGTTGGCGGAAAAGCACAAGGTTTACGCCAAAAACGAAAAACTGGTTATCAACCGGCAGCATCCGGTCCAGGAACTGTTTTTCCTCATTAACCGCTACACCTACGAACACCTGCAAAAGGAAATAGCCTTTTTTGAAAATTATAACCAGGTAGAGGGCTCCGAAGAAATAATCGCTACGCTTAGAGGTTTGCAAGCCCAAACCATAAATAATGAAGACGCCTGCATCCTGCGTATGTCACATGGAAGTGGATTTCATGCCATCACCGGCGATTGGATGTTCGGTAGCCATCTCACTCCCGTAGATCAACCACATAAGGGAAAAAGGTATAAAAGTCGAAAGTTGGCTAATTACTTACCAATGGGCTTCATAAAGATCACCTTACCCGATGGAGCCTCTCGCTTAACGCCTTGGAAAGTACTTGGTTCTCACAAGGCTTCCAAAAGGCCAACGGATAAGCCTGTAGCGTTAAAGCCCGACTATACAAATTATGAGGACATCAAAAAAGACAGACCTATCAGCGCGGAAGTCGTAAAGGTTGGAAAGCCTTTTTCTACTGTGAAACTGCACATTGAAAGTTATCCTTTTGAGGACCTGATGGCGGAGATGTCTGGTACGAAAAAAGTCAAACTTCAAGAAGGTCAGGTTGTAAAAGTTTTGATAAATTCACAGAATGCCGAGGGACAGATCAAAACGGTAAAATACCTAAGATCATGAAGTTAAAAGTTGTTTTACAAAATATCGACCTGTTGCATTTTCGCTGCTTTGAAAAGTTGTTTGTGCGATTGCACCCCCAACTCAATGTTATTATTGGCGTTAATGGAGCGGGGAAAACGGCGCTTTTGGAAGCCATGTCTGGTTTACTTCAACCACTGGTAGCACGAATCCGGAGTGAGGGTTCAGTTGAATCTATTGAAGGTTTTGGACAAAAAGATATCAAGAATGACCGAATAGAGGCAGTTAATACTCTTTGGGCAGAGGTATTTATTGAAGAAAATAATGAGAGGATAGACAGCCAGGAAATTTCCTGGTTTGGTACTCTGAATCGAGAAAGCTATGAGGTTGATAATAGAGAAGAAGAAGAGGATTCTGACAGGAAGGAAGAAAGAGATTTTTTGAACCTAGAAAATGTTATTAAAAGCATTAATGAAAAGTTGTTGGATAAGAAGCCTGTTAGTCTTCCCGTACTTGTTTATTATCCCTGCGAAACTGCGGATGATGTATCAGTACTGCCAAATGGGGCCGGCCGAAATGCCCCATCCTTCGACATTTTCACCACCTACAAAAACGCTCTCAACCGCCGGGCTTTCGACTACAAAGAATTCGCCCGCTGGTTCAAATGGCAGGAACTGGTGGCCCGCGAAAGCGGCGAGGAAGGCCTGGTGAAAGTAGTGGAAGCCGCCATCCTTCAGGCAATAAGTGATGGGCAGGGAAATTTTCAGCGCCTTCATACCCGTTACAAAAACAGGCCGGAAGGGGAACTGGTGCTATCAAAGAACGGCCTGGAAGTCATAGTCGACCAGCTCTCCTCCGGCGAGCGCATGCTCTTCGGATTGGTCGGCGACCTGGCCCGGCGCCTGGCCTTGGCCAACCCGGGAGCGGAAGAACCCCTGAAGGGCTCGGGAGTGGTGCTCATCGATGAGATCGACCTGCATCTGCATCCGCGCTGGCAACGCTTGATCTTATTCAAGTTGAGGAATATTTTTCCCAACATTCAGTTCATCGTCACCACCCACAGTCCGCAAGTCTTACAGTATGTAAGGCCTGAACATATTATTCTACTGGATAACGGGACTATTGTTGAGGATAATGTCCGAACCCTGGGGAAGAACAGCGACCTCATCCTCCGGGAGGCCTTTTCAGTGAACAGGTACTCTGAGGAGATTCCCGAAATTCATGAAGTCAGAGCTAAAGTCCGCCGTTGTTTCGACCTTATCGATGACGAAAATTTCAAGGAAGCAGAGCATCAGCTTAAAGATCTGGAAGATATTCTGGGGCCTGATGACCCTGATATCGTTGAACTGCGCACTCTTTTTTCACTAACCGCACAAGGCTATGATGAATGAAGTATATTGTTAAGAAGCATCCTCCAAAGGCACTGCTCGATTACTTAAAAACACCTAATGCCTCCTGGGAAGGCTGCCCCTGTAAATCCGAATGGAAAAGATCGCTCCTGGAAGAACAAGGATATATCTGCGCTTACACTATGAAACGAATCGGTGAGCAGGATATGAAAATAGAGCATTTTCTCCCAAGGAGAGGGTATAAGGAGTTAGAGCTGGAGTATGAGAATACATTGGGCGTCTGCAATGGCAACGAAGGTTATCCCCCTGAGCAACAGTATGCCGACACCCGAAAGGATAACAGGGAACTCCAGCATATAGACCCGCGAGATAAGGATTGCGAGCGTAAATTGAAGTATAGGGCAAATGGAGAGCTTCGGGTTGATGATCCTGCCCTGGCAAATGAAATACTAGATGATCCTGTCAGTAAACCTCCCCATCTCAGTGTTTTGAACCTTAATCATCAGGATCTTGTGGATGGCAGGCATAGGGCATTTGAAGGCGTGAAAAGAATACTCGGCCGTAAGAACAAAACGTGGCGCAGACAGGATGTAGAAGATATGATTGAAAAGTACACCAACAAAAACGCTAAAGGACAATTTGAAGAATACTGTATGTTCGTTTTATATCGGCTCAGGAAAAGATTGAGTTGGATAAAATGAGGTTTATTTATCATCCATTTAGAAAAAACCAATTCCATCATGCCCACCCTAACCCAAACCAAAACCACCCTAAAACGCAAAGTTTCCGACAACATCGGAAACGTACTCAAAGAATTGGGAGCGCTTATCGATCCCGGTGCAGAAGTTTTTAATACGCTGATAAGCATAGAGTCGGCCTTCAAACGCCTGGATGAGCAGCGCATTAGAGATACAGTCCCTGCCGAAAGGTTAAATGTTGAGTACGGACAGATCACACAGCGCATACTAAGCTTTATCGATTCTTTAGAAGAAGAGGATATTCTTGGGCCACGATTAATGCAATACGAGATCTACGAAAAGATACTGGTCGTCACCAAGAGTGAAGGGCGCCGAAAGTACATGCAAAAGTTCTTCCCTACCGATTATTTCCGTCATACCCAATACGACGATTCTGCCGAACCCCATAAAGCCGAAGGCATAGACATCGTGGTCTATGACGACACACCGCCGCCCGAAAAGGAGGAAGTCGACGAATTACTCCTACACTATCTGGAAGATACAGAGGCCGTCGTGCTGTATTTCGGCCGCCATTCCCCACTGGTGTGGAAGTATCCGGAAAAAGCCTACGCCACCAACTCCGTATTCTCCCTCCACGCCCGGATCAAAGAAATGACAGAGTACCTCAAATACAAAGAAGCATTCGAACAACAGCAAAAAAATGCCGAAAATGAATAAGATAATACCGCCTACCCGCCTCCTCCACCTAACCTTCGACCTCCCCCTCTACCCCCGCCAGATCAGCCAGTGGCGGGGCGCCTTCATCGAGATGGCGGGCCGGGAGAACGGCCTGCTGCACAACCACAAAGAGGGCGAGGAATACCACTACCGCTATCCATTAGTGCACTATCGCATCTGGCACGGCAAGGCTGCCATTACGGCCATCAATGAAGGCGTAGAGGCCGTGCAGCAAGCTCTGGCCACCCAAACCTGGGCCATCAACTGGGAGGGAGCGCCCAGGATGTTGCAGGTAGAAGGGCTGAATATGAAAGAACACCACTTGCGCATGCTCCCCCACCCCAAAACCTACAAACTTTTCAAATGGCTGGCCCTCAACCAGGAAAACTACGAAAAGTGGCAGCAGAGCAAAAGCCTGGTGCAGCGGGCGGCTCTGCTGGAGAACATCCTCACCGGACAGATCCTCGGTTTCTGTACGGCCATGGGCTGGCAGTTGCCCGAGCGGCTGGCAGTCAACCTGCATGAGATACAGTTCATGAAGAAGGTGAGGCTATACGGCAACCCCATGATCGCCTTCAATGTCACTTACGACGCCAATGTGCTGCTGCCCTCCGGCATGGCCCTGGGGCGGGGCGTGAGCAATGGCTACGGCTGGCAGGTGCCGGCGCGGGTAGGCGTGCGGCGGAATGGGGCCGAGAAAGATATGGTGCAGAAAGAGCCTTCGGCGGAGCAGCGGCTATGACAAGGCCTTACCCAGGCGGCAATGGGCATGCCTGCATCTATACGCATTCATGCCTGGCTGCAGGGCTCGGCCAAGCACCGCTGGAGAGCCCAGGCAGGCAGGCGGGACTGTCGCTTTGCTCTAATTTTCAGGATTGATAAGATCAGGAAGGGCGGTGCTTTGGAAGGTGACAGCAAACGGTAAAAGCCGCCCAGGCGGGCCCTGTGGAATAGTTGCTATGCAAATTCCACAGGGCGGGTTATAAACAATAGCTTCGGCGGGCTGCATCGCCCATGCGGGCCCACGAACGGAAGAGAAGAATTAACCTGCAATAGCTTCCAGGGCCGGCTATTATTTGTATACATTTAAGAATAGAATGCGTATCTTCAAGAGCTTTCAATTATTATCTGGAATGAGTGCGAAGGACAAGTATTATGACATTGTAAGGGCAGCGCTGGAAAGCGATGGATGGCTCATTACCGATGACCCTCTGAGGATAGAGATTGGAGACAGGGCCATCAAGATCGACCTGGGAGCTGAAAGGCTGATAGCCGCGGAAAAAGGAGAAGAAAAAATTGCCGTAGAGATCAAAAGATTTGTGGGGG
>CAYVVK010000093.1:0-3678 GCA_964454855.1 uncultured Phaeodactylibacter sp.
TGGGCTCTCACAACCGCCTGGCATTCAAAAGCGTCCAACCTTAGACGGGTAGCCTGGCAAAAACGAGTTGGCCGTCATTTTACTTTTTGGCGACTTTAGAAATCAGCCGCGGGTTGTCTCCGCTTAGGGGCCGGGGTCAATTCAGGAGCATAGCCCGGAAGACAACCCGCAAGCGGTATGGCCTAACTATCTGATGGCTCACTTTCTGCTTCGCGCTGAATGGACTTCAGGTACATCACCAGTTTATCGATCTCTTCGTCCACCAGCTCATCACTCTTCAGGTTTTCCGATTCGCGGAAGGTGACGCCCCAGATGGGCATATCGCCACTGCCGTGGCCCTTCTCCAGTTTTTTACGCCCGTCGATGATCATATGGATTTCTTCTTCCGGGAAAGCCCCGTCTCTGCGGGCGGCGATCTTCGTCAGGTCCGGCGTTTCAGCTTTCAGTAGTTCCACCATTGGGCCGTCACCGTATTCGCCGTGGCAGATCTTGCAATAAGAGACGTACAGCTCTTCTCCCCGGGCGAGCGGGCTGGTTTCTTTATGGACTACTTCTTCCGGTGTTTCCTCCGCACCGGCCGTTTCTTCGGGAGGGGCATTATTGCAGGCGGCGAGGGAGTAAATCAGGCCGCCCAGGAGCAGCAGTGTAAAGAGTGGCCATGTGGTTTTTCCTAATGCTTTGGTTGGTTTCTTCATTTTTCTGGCTTTTGTTTTCCAAAATAATGTGGTTAAGGAATGAGCATTACTGCCTCATTACTCCTTAAAGATAAAAAGCAATAGCGCAAAACACAATGACTTTTGTAGGTAGGTGTCCGGACAATATGCAGCTGCTCATGCTGCTTTATTAGCGGGGCTCTAAAAGCTTTGCCTCAGGTGTTGGGAGCAGATTGTTAAATGGTTGAATGGTTAAATGGTTAAATGGCTGCATTGTTATTGTCTCACACGGGTTGCGGATTATCCCTTGTAGGCTTCGAGCTTCTCCTTCAGGAATTCATCTGACGAATCGATCAGGATCTCCATCCATACGGGATAGTGGTCTGACATCTGAAAGCGGCGCCAGTAGCGTTCGAAATAGGTTCGGAATTCCTCCTCGCTATCCAGGGTGGAGGGGTCATTTTTGTGGGCCAGCATATAGGTTTTATACCTGAAGTATTCCTCCTCTTCGTAGACCGACTCGAAGAACCTTAGTACGCCGCCGTTGCCCCGCTGGCCGCCGCCGGGAATGGTGAAGTACTTGTTCTCCCGGAAGAATATCTTGTCGTAGCTCTGGTTGTCGGAAACATTTGTGGTTTTTCCCCTCAGGGCATTCAGTTCTTTAAACCCGAAATTATTGAGCATATCCACCATATCTGCATTATCGTCGTAGAGGTTGAAATCGCCCATCAGCATGAGGTTTTCGGACCAGAAATGGTCTTTGGCGAGTTTATCCTCCAGCACCCTGACCAGGGCGCGGATCTCCTGTCGGCGGATTTCCCTGGCTTTCTCGCTGTTGCTGGGGTTGAGGTGCACATTGATTATGGCAAAGGACTTCCAACCGGCTTTAAAGCCTGTGATGTAAGGAGTACGCTTGAGTTGCCGGAGCTGGGACTGGTCCGTGAGTTCATCCCAGAGGACGATCTCCCCCGCCAGGCCCGAAAACTCCACCCGGCGCTTGTCAAAAATATAAGCGAAGCGCTCGGCATTGCCGGCCCTGCCCCCGGTGACGTCGTTGATGAGATAGCTCCAGTCGCTACCCAGCAGGCGCATAATGACCTGCAGGTCTTTCAGGCTGTTCTTCACCTCCTGAACGGCCACCAGGTCGTATTTGCTGATGATCTCCGCGATAAAAAAATAGGACTGCGGGATGCGGTCCCGGATCTGCCCGAACTCTTTGATGTTCCAACTGGCAATGAGGAGGTTTTCCTCATGCTTTTTCTGGGGAATGTTAAATTCAAGGTACTGGCGCAGGCCCAGCAGGTTGCGGATGGTGGAGGCTCGCTCTTCATCTGTCATATCGGGAAAGACCAGGGCGAACTGTTGCTTGTGATGGTCTTTGGCGGGGCGTAGGTCGTTGTACCAAGGCATGATGTTCCGTTTTATTTATAACAGCTGCCGCCGGAGCGGCGTTCGGTGGAAACCTGATCCATTATTAAAACACCCAACATAGGGAAAATTCCTACGCTTGGAAAGGACAGATTACAGGAAAAATTCAGCTGTTAATACCCGAAAAACAGAAAGTGTTACTGGCTTAATTCGCTCACTGTCATAAAATTACCTTATTCGATCAGGTTCACTTCCACAGCGATGTCCCGGCCGGTCTCTTCATTCTCTCCGACCTTGAACTGAACGGGATCCCCAATACGCAGGTCATTAAAATCCACATTCTCCACCTCGGAATAGTGGAAGAAGAGGTTATTGGGAGGGAAGGCGATGAAACCGTAGCCTTCTTTCAGCGAGAGGATGGTGCTGGACTTGGTGCCGTTCTCCCTGGTTTCCGGGTCCGGCCCGGGCTCTTTTTGGCTCGGTTTGGGAACGAAGAGGTTGTTGATGATGTATGAATCTTTACTTACCCGGTTATCGATCAGCTCGTGCATGGCCAGGGGGTAGGTGACTTCCTCGAGCAGGTCCTGAGAAGTACGGGTAGCGCGGCTGTTGCCGTAATCGTCGACGAACTCAAAATCCCAGGAGAGTACCATCACGCGGGTGCCCAGAGAATTGACCTTGCGGATGAGCGGGACATAATCCCCATCGGCGGCGATGAGCACGAGCACGTCGAATTTTTTGTAGAGGCACTGCTCGAAAGCTTCCAGGGCCAGCCACACGTCCACGCCTTTCTCCGTGCGCCGCCCGTTGTAGGAACGCAGCGGCAGATAGTGGGTGGTTATGCCTTCCGACATCAGTATGTCGTCGAAGACCCGGTCGTAGTACAACTGGTTGCCTTTATTGCTGGCCTCCGCAGCGCTGAGCCGGCCGCGAAAGTAGTGCGCATCCACGATCTGGCAGCGGGCGATGCCCGTGGCGTCGGCCTCCAACTCCGCCACTTTATGGCGGATGAAATCGTGCAGCCCTTTCAGGCTGATCCTTGCTTTTCTTTTATGAACGTAGTTGTAGTAGTTGCTGACGTGATAAAAGTAATTGCCATCGAAGAAAACGCCTATTTTGGTTAATTGGTTATTATTGCTGGTATTCATGTGAAAACGCTCTTTGTGGTGTTTGTTCCTGCAAAGATAGGAAGCCTGAAGGCAATATGGCAAATAATTTAAATGGCCGCTCCCTTCGCCGGCTTTGTTCAAAATGTATATTTTCATCTCAAAATTCAGTTCATGCTACGGATATTTCTCTTACTCACCTCGTTCTTCTTTTTCTCCTGCACCCAGCAGGATCAATCTGCAGCTGCCGGCAGTACCTCCCTACCCGCCCCGGAAAAACAGCAGGCAGACACGCTCAGGCTGGATCCGGCCTTCCGGCAGTTGCACGAGGCGCACAGCCAATACCAGGAGCCCGGCATCAAAACCCGCCGGTTCAAACACGAAGACATCGAGCCGCTCATCCGGAAGCTGCCCGCGCCCTTCGAGGCCAGTGAAGCCGGCCGGTCTATAGAAGGCCGCAGCATTTACCAGGTGAAACTGGGCAACGGCCCCACCACCGTCCTGCTCTGGTCACAAATGCACGGCGACGAGCCCACCGCCACCATGGCCCT